>JAFRHT010000077.1 GCA_017433125.1 Solobacterium sp. | reverse complement strand
GTTGTTTTCAAAGATTTCATTGAGGACATTTTCGAGTTCATTGGAAGTGTCATATGCCTTGATGAACCGGACCGGGTGCTTGTCCGGCTTTTCCGGCAGGAAATCCTGCAGGGAGCGGGTCTGCCAGGAACCGGCAACGGTTTTCAGCAGGGCTGTTTCCAGCGGTGAAAGCGGGAATTCCTTCAGCACGATGAAATCGATGTCTTCAACCGGGGCAGCTTCCCGCAGGGCGTGACGCAGGCAGTCAATATGATCGTGGATGCCCTGTTCCTGTTTGGCGGCTGTATAGCGGGTATAAACGGCAGCCAGCGCTTCATTCTTTTCGGTGAACTCACCCTCACTGAGCCGGGCCCGCATGACTTCTGCCTCGTTCTCGATAATCAGGGAACGGACCTTGCGCAGGATATCCGCCAGGATTACGGCATCGTTGAAAACGGCGAAGCGGAAATATTCAAGACCGTCCTTCATGATGGCATACAGCAGGTACGTTTCATCATTGGCGCTGCAGGCAGCCAGGGCGGTCTTTCCGCAGCGGGCCAGGGCATACGATGCCAGTTCTTCGCTGTCCATGACCCGGCAGCCGATCAGCGGCATGCCGCACAGCGCCGTTTCCCTGTACAGGGCAGAGGGGCTGCAGCCCGGGGCAAACAGAATGGTTTCTTTCATAGGCAGATGATCTCCTGTAACTATTATATGCGGATTGCGCGCTTTTTTTATGCCTGCTGCGACCCTGAGAATAATGCCGGCAGGCGGAGAAATTTCCGCCTCTTCTTTTCATAACAGAAAACGCGGGAAGCCGGAAAATGAAAGTTTCCTAAAAAGTGACAGGATAAGCGCTTTCATACATTGACGGTATTTTTCGGCTTTGTTAGAATGACGGCGTAATCCGATTCCGGAGTCGAAATCACTCCGCTGAACAACTGAACGCCGACCCTCTGGCATCCGAATCACCGGTCGGTTTTTCTGTTTTAAGAGGAAGAAAACATGAAGAAAATCGGTATTGTCATGGGATCCAAATCTGATCTTCCGACCGTTGAAAAAGCGGTCGGAGTCCTCAAAGAATACGGGGTTCCCTTTGAAGTGCGCGTACTGTCCGCTCATCGCTGTCCTGCTGAAGCAAAAGAGTTTGCCGAGCAGGCCCGCGGGGGCGGATTTTCTGTTCTGATCGCCGCTGCCGGCATGGCTGCGCATCTGGCCGGTGCCCTGGCGGCGAACACTACTTTACCGGTCATCGGCATTCCCTGCCGCTCATCCGGTTCCGACGGCATGGACGCCCTGCTGTCCACGGTCATGATGCCCAGCGGCATCCCGGTGGCGACAGTTGCCATTGACGGGGCCAAGAACGCGGCCCTGCTGGCCATCCAGATCATGGCGGTTGAGGATCAGGAACTGGCAGACAAACTGGAAGCCGCAAGGGAAGCCGGACGCAAAGCCGTCCTGGCCGCTGACGAAGAAATCAGGAATCAGTTCCGCTGAACGAAATATGAAGGAGGAGATGTTCTTATGAAACTGGTCTACACGGGTAAAACCAAGAATGTATTTGAGATGGAAAACGGCAACTACCTGCTGAAGTTCAAGGATGACGTTACCGGCAAGGACGGCGTCTTTGATCCCGGCATGAATGAAGTCGGCCTGACAATTGAAGGCGTCGGCGACGTCAACCTGCGCATGACGGACTATTTCTTCAAGAAGATCAACGCGGCCGGCATCCGCACACATTTCGTTCAGGCAAACTTTGATGACACAACCATGGAAGTCCTGCCGGCCAAAGTATTTGGCAAGGGCCTGGAAGTCATCTGCCGCCGGCGGGCCGTGGGCAGCTTCCTGCGCCGCTACGGGGATTATATCGAAGACGGGGCAGAACTGCCGTACTACGTTGAAATGACCTTCAAGGATGATGCCAAGGGCGATCCGCTGGTCACCCGGGAAGGCCTGATTGTGCTCGGCATCATGACCGGCGAACAGTATGACACCATTGCCGACATGACCCGCAGAATCACAAAGATCGTCGCTGATGACATGGCTGAAAAGGGCATGGAACTCTACGACATCAAGTTTGAATACGGGTATGACGCTGACGGGAAAGTCATGCTGATTGATGAGATTGCTTCCGGAAACATGCGCGTATATAAGAACGGCGAGTACATCCAGCCGATGGAACTCTCTGAGCTGTTCTTTAAATAATGGGCGGTTTCTTCGGCGCAGTATCCCGCCGCAATATCGTTCTGGATACCTTTTTCGGCACTGATTATCACTCCCACCTGGGCACGCGTTACGGCGGCATGGTGGTCTTTGATGCTGAAAAGGGATTCGAGCGGGCCATCCATAATATCGACAACACGCAGTTCCGGACCAAATTCGAACCGGATCTGCGGGATTTCTGCGGCACGTCTGCGCTTGGCTGTATTTCCGATGCCGATCCGCAGCCGCTGCTGGTCCGCTCCCATCTTGGCATCTATGCCATTTCCACCATCGGCATCATCAATAACGCCAATGAACTGATCGAACGCTACTTTTCCGATCACGGGCACCAGTTCATGGCCATGTCCAGCGGCAAAGTCAATGCCACGGAACTGACTGCGGCATTGATCAACGAAAAGGACGATATCGCCGAGGGCATCCGGCATGCCCAGGAATTGATCAAAGGCTCCATGACGATCCTGATCCTGGAAAAAGGCGGAACAATCGTCGCCGCGCGGGATCAGCAGGGCCGCCTGCCGGTTCTGCTGGGCCGGGACAAGGACGGGTTCTGTGTTTCGTTTGAATCCTTTGCCAGCCAGAAACTGGAATATGAAATCACCTACGAACTCGGTCCGGCCGAGATTGTGAGAATCTTCCCGGATCATTTCGATATTCTTTCACCCCGGCATGAGGACATGAAGATCTGCGCGTTCCTGTGGGCATACTACGGGTATCCGAACAGTGATTACGAAGGCGTCAACGTGGAGGTCATGCGCTACCGCAACGGGGAATCCATGGCCCGTACGGAGATGGCTGCCGGAACATTGCCGGATGTGGACTACGTGGCCGGTATTCCGGATTCCGGGGTGCCGCACGCAATCGGCTATTCCAATGCCTCACACAAGCCTTTTGCCCGGCCGTTTGTCAAATATACGCCGACCTGGCCCCGGTCCTTCATGCCGATCCACCAGGAAGAGCGTAACCGGATTGCGAAGATGAAGCAGGTGCCGGTCAATGAACTGATCAAGGACAAGAAGCTGCTGTTTGTGGATGATTCCATTGTCCGCGGCACCCAACTGCAGGAAACCGTCAGTTTCCTCTATGAGTCCGGCGCTGCTGAAGTGCATATGCGGGCTGCCTGTCCGCCGCTGATGTTCAAGTGTAAATTCCTGAATTTCTCCCGGGCCGAGTCGGAAATGGATCTGCTGGCTCGCCGGGTGGTGCAGGAACTGGAAGGTGACGAAGGGCAGAAGCATCTTGAGGAATACGCCGATGCCCGGACTGAACGCGGCCAGTGCATGCTTAAGACAATCTGCAGGAAGTTCGGATTCTCGTCACTTGGCTATCAGAGCATCGATGAGATGCTGAACGCCATCGGACTGGATAAAGACAAGGTCTGCACATACTGCTGGACCGGAAAGGAATAAGCATGGCAAAATCGCATTCCGCATCCTATGCGGCAGCCGGTGTCAACATTGAGGCCGGTTACGAGGGTGTCCGCCTGATGGCGGCCCACGTGAAAAGAACACATATTCCCGGTGTCCTCTCGGATATCGGGGGTTTCGGCGGGCTCTTTCAGCCTGATCTTACCGGCATGACGGATCCTGTTTTCGTCTCGGGCACAGATGGTGTCGGGACGAAGATCCGGATTGCCCAGCTGCTTGACAAGCATGAAACGATAGGGGTCGACTGCGTGGCGATGTGTGCGAATGACATCATCTGCTGCGGGGCCAGACCCCTTTTCTTCCTCGATTACATCGCCATCGGCAAGAACGATCCGCAGAAAGTGGCGGATATCGTTGCCGGGGTGGCCGAGGGCTGCGTGCAGTCCGGCTGTGCCCTGATCGGCGGTGAAACGGCGGAGCATCCGGGTGTTATGGCCGCGGATGACTATGATCTGGCCGGCTTCTGCGTCGGCCTGGTGGATCGTAAGGATATTATCGTGCCTGAACGGATTCAGGAAGGGGATATCCTGCTGGCCCTGCCGTCCTCGGGCCTGCATTCCAACGGTTTCTCGCTGGTCCGCAAGGTGTTCGACATTGAACATGCGGATCTGCAGGCGTATGTGCCGGAACTCGGCACAACCCTTGGGGAAGCCCTGCTGGTGCCGACCAAACTCTACGTCAAACCGGTGCTGGCCGCGATTGCGGCAGCAGATGTGCACGGTATCAGCCATATCACCGGCGGCGGCTTCTATGAAAATGTGCCGCGTATCCTGCCGGAGGGATACTGTGCCGTGATCGAAAAGAACAGAATACAGATTCCGGCCATCTTCCGCCTGCTTCAGGAAAAGGGAGAGATTCCGGAAAGAGATATGTACAACACCTATAATATGGGTGTCGGAATGGTCATGGCGGTTTCTGCCGATACAGCCGCAGCGGCTTTGAAAGCTCTGCAGGACAATGGTGTGGAGGCGTATGAAATCGGCATGATCCGAAAGGGAGAAGAGAAGATCGAACTATGGTAAAGACGAGAATCGCTGTCTTCGTATCCGGAGGCGGCACCAATCTGCAGGCCCTGCTGGATGCGGAAAAGAGCGGGGCACTGATCAGCGGCGAAATAGTCCTTGTCATATCCTCTGCCCGTGATGCCTACGCGCTGGAACGGGCCCGGCTGGCCGGGGTGGACGCGGTGGCCGTCGTCAAAAAGGAATGCGGCAGCCAGGAAGCCTTCGAGGCAGCCATTGCCGGATACCTGCGGGATTATGACATTGAACTGATTGTCCTGGCCGGCTTCCTGAATATTCTCAGTGAGAATTTCACGAAGAAATGGCATGAACGCATCATCAACATCCATCCGTCCCTGATCCCGTCGTTCTGCGGCAAGGGCATGTACGGACTCAAGGTGCATGAAGCGGCGCTGGCCAAGGGCGTCAAGGTCACCGGCGCCACCGTGCATTATGTCAATGAAATTCCCGACGGCGGGGAAATCCTGCTGCAGAAGGCAGTGGAAGTAAAGACCGGGGATACCCCGGAGATCCTGCAGCGCCGGGTCATGGAAGAGGCAGAATGGATTCTTCTGCCGCAGGCGGCGGAAATGATCTCCGCCCGCATCGCAAAGAAAAGGAGCAGAACCATGAACGTTTATGAAGTCAAGGACCTGGCAGAAGTCCTGAGCACCAACCCGTATCCGGGCCGCGGCATCATCCTCGGCATCACCCCGGACGGCACATCTTCCGTCGCGGCTTACTTCATCATGGGCCGCAGCATCAACAGCCGCAACCGGGTCTTTGTCGAAGAACCGGACGGCATCCGTACGGAAGCGTTTGACCCGTCCCTGATGCAGGATCCGAGCCTGATCATCTATCACCCGGTCCGGGAAGCCGGTACCCGGCTGATTGTCACCAACGGCAACCAGACCGATACCATCCGTGATTTCCTGAACGCGGGCAAGAGCTTCAACGCCGCCCTGAGAACCCGGGAATTCGAACCGGATGCCCCGAACTTCACGCCGCGTATTTCCGGCATGATCGAGGAAGACGGCAGCTACATGCTCAATATTCTGAAGTCTGTGGATCCGGCCGGCAGCGCCTGTGTCCGGGAAACCTTCGAATATCCGGCGGCGGCCGGCCTGGGGCATTTCCTGCATACCTATGAAACCAACGGTGAGCCGATCCCGAGCTTTACCGGGGAACCGGAACGGGTGGCGATCCTGAACGATATCCAGGAATTCACCGACCTGGTCTGGAATAATCTCGATGACGACAACAAGATTTCCCTGTTTGTCCGTTATACAAACCTGCGGGACGGCTGGCGTGACCAGCGCATCATCAACAAGAACAAGTGAGGAAGAAGACAATGAAGGAACTGGAACTGAAATACGGCTGCAATCCCAATCAGAAGCCGGCAAGCATTTACATGAAGGACGGATCGGAACTGCCCCTGAAGGTGCTCTCCGGCCGCCCGGGCTACATCAACTTCCTGGACGCCCTGAATTCCTGGCAGCTGGTCAAGGAACTGAAGGAAGCCACCGGCCTGCCGAGCGCCGCAAGCTTCAAGCATGTCTCACCGGCCGGCGCGGCCGTGGGCTATCCGCTGACCGATGTGGAAAAGAAGATCTACTTTGTGAAGGAAGACGCCGAACTGTCACCGATTGCCTGTGCCTATATCCGGGCCCGCGGCACGGACCGGCTGTCTTCGTACGGTGACTTCGCGGCCCTGAGCGATGTGTGCGACGCGGCCGTGGCTGAATATTTGAAAGCCGAAGTATCCGACGGGATCATTGCCCCGGGCTATACGCCGGAAGCGCTGGAAATCCTGAAGACAAAGAAGAAGGGCAACTACAACGTCATTGAAATCGATCCGGATTACGTGCCGGCTGCCCAGGAGTGCAAGGATGTCTTCGGCATCACCTTCGAACAGGGCCACAATAACTTCAAAATCGACGCGTCCCTGCTGGAGAATATCGTGACCGCCAACAAGGAACTGCCGGATGCCGCGAAGATCGATATGATCGTCTCGCTGATCACTCTCAAGTACACACAGTCCAACAGTGTCTGTTATGTCAAGAACGGGCAGGCCATCGGGGTCGGCGCCGGGCAGCAGAGCCGCATTCACTGCACCAGGCTGGCCGGGCAGAAGGCCGACAACTGGTGGCTGCGCCAGAACCCGAAAGTCCTTGCCCTGCCGTTCAAGGACGGGGTCAGAAGGGCGGACCGCGACAACGCGATTGATGTCTATATCTCCGATGAATACGAAGATGTCCTGCGGGACGGTGAATGGCAGAAGGTCTTCACGGAACAGCCTGCCCCGCTGACCCGGGAAGAGAAGAAGGAATGGATCGCGAAGCAGAGCGGGCTGACCGTCGGCTCCGACGCGTTCTTCCCGTTCGGTGACAACGTGGAGCGGGCCCGCAAGTCCGGCGCGGCCTACATTGCCGAACCGGGCGGTTCGATCCGCGATGACAACGTCATTGAAACAGCCGATAAATACAACATTGTCATGTGCTTCACCGGCATGCGGCTGTTCCACCACTGAGAAAGGAACTGCAGATACTATGAATCTGATGGTAATTGGCGGCGGCGGCCGGGAACACGCAATCATTCAGAAACTGAAGGAAAACCCGGAAGTCACCAGGATCTGGTGTCTGCCGGGCAACGGCGGGATCGCGGCCGATGCCGAGTGTGCGCCGATCGGGGCTGAGGATATCCCGGCCCAGGTGGAATTTGCCCGCAGCAATGACATAGACTATGTCGTTGTGGCCCCGGACAACCCGCTGGCCCTGGGCGCTGTTGACGCGCTGGAAGAAGCCGGTTTCCCGTGCTTCGGCCCGCGGAAGAACGCCGCCATCATCGAAGCGTCCAAAGCTTTCTCCAAGGACCTGATGAAAAAATACAATATCCCGACAGCGGCCTATGAGATCTTTACGGATCCGAAGGCGGCCATTGCCTATATCGATGCCCATGAGGTGCCGATTGTCATCAAGGCTGACGGACTGGCCCTGGGCAAGGGTGTCATCATCGCGATGAGTCATGAAGAAGCCCGTCAGGCTGTGCACGAAATGATGGAAGAAAGCAAGTTCGGTGATGCCGGCAGCACCATCGTTATCGAAGAATTCCTGGAAGGGCCGGAAGTGTCCGTCCTGAGCTTCACCGATGGGAAGACCCTGATCCCGATGGTCTCCTCAATGGATCACAAGCGGGCGAAGGACAACGATGAAGGCCTGAACACCGGCGGCATGGGCGCCATCGCGCCGAACCCGTATTACACGGAAGCGATCGCCGAGGAAAGCATGCGGACCATCTTCATGCCTACCCTGAAGGCCATGGAAGCCGAAGGGAGACCGTTCAAGGGCTGCCTGTATTTCGCCCTGATGCTCACGAAGAACGGCCCGAAGGTCATTGAGTACAATTCCCGGTTCGGGGATCCGGAAACCCAGGCGGTCTTGCCGCTGCTGGAATCGGACCTGCTGACTATCATGAAGGCAACCACTGACGGCACCCTGGACCAGGTGGAAGTGAAGTTCTCCGACAAGGCTTCCTGCTGTGTCGTGGTCGCTTCGGACGGCTATCCGCTGCATTACGAAAAGGGCAATCCTATTACCATCCGCGAGGATGTACGGGCCAATGTAACGGTGGCCGGGGCGCAGCTGAAGGACGGCGTGCTGGTCAATACCGGCGGCCGGGTGCTGGGCGTGACGGCAGTTGCCGATACCCTGAAGGAAGCGGTTGCGGAAGCTTACCGCAAGGTGGAAGGGGTCGGCTTTGCCAATGCGTATTACCGGCATGATATCGGACAGCGCGCACTGCAGTGCGGGGAGGAATAAAATGGTTTATCGCGTATATGTAGAAAAGAAGCCGGGGTTCGCCCCGGAAGCGGCCGGGGCCCTGGCGGATTTCCGCTCGTTCCTGGGTCTGAAGAATCTCCGCAATGTGCGGGTTCTGAACCGCTATGATGTGGAAGGAATCGATCCGGACCTGTTCGAACAGGCCAAGCGGACGATCTTCTCTGAACCGCAGCTGGACATTGTCACATCTGATATGGAAACTGAAGGGGCCTGTGCCGTCTTCGGTGTGGAAGCCCTGCCGGGTCAGTTTGATCAGCGGGCAGACTCGGCGGCCCAATGCATTCAGCTGCTCAGCCAGCAGGACAGGCCGTTGGTGTCCTTTGCCAGAATCTATGTGCTCTACGGGGATCTTGCGGCAGAAGAAATCGACATGATCAGGCATCATGTGATCAATCCGGTGGAAACCCGTGAGGCTTCGCTTGAACTGCCGGAAACCCTGCGGATGGAATATGCCGCGCCGGACCACGTTGCCACCGCGGAAGGATTTACGCAGCTGGATGATGAGGGTCTGAAGGAACTGCTCGGCAGTATGGGCCTGGCGATGGATCTGGATGACCTGAAGTTCCTGCAGGCTTATTTCCGGGATGAAGAGAACCGTGACCCGACGGTAACGGAAATCCGGGTCGTTGATACATACTGGTCCGATCACTGCCGGCATACAACTTTCGGTACCCAGATCGACCGGGTGGAAATCGAAGATGAAAAAGTCAGGGCGGCCTATGAGCGGTACCAGGCCCTGCGGCAGGAAGTCTACGGGGAGAAGGCCCTGACCCGGCCGGAAACCCTGATGGATCTGGCCACGATCGGGGCCAAGACCCTGAAGAAGAGAAACCTTCTGCCGGAACTGGATGAATCCGAAGAAGTCAATGCCTGTTCGATCCATGTACCGGCGGTCGTAGACGGCAAAGAAGAAGACTGGCTGCTGATGTTCAAGAATGAAACGCACAACCACCCGACGGAAATCGAACCGTTCGGCGGGGCGGCAACCTGCATCGGCGGCTGTATCCGTGACCCGCTGTCCGGACGTGTCTACGTCCACCAGGCCATGCGCCTGACCGGCGGCGCGGACCCGCGGGCCCCGCTGTCGGAAACCCTGCCGGGCAAACTGCCGCAGCGCAAGATCGCGCAGACAGCTGCCGCCGGTTATTCTTCGTACGGCAACCAGATCGGCCTGGCCACCGGACATGTGGCCGAGCTGTATCATGAAGGCTTTGTGGCCAAGCGGCTGGAGTGCGGCGCGGTCATCGGTGCCGCGGCGGCGGAAAATGTCGTACGGGAACGTCCGGCAGCCGGTGATGTGGTCGTCCTGCTGGGCGGCCGGACCGGCCGGGACGGTATCGGCGGGGCTACCGGCTCCTCCAAGAGCCATAACCTGAAGTCCCTGGAGACCATGGCTTCCGAAGTCCAGAAGGGCAATGCGCCGGAAGAAAGAAAAATCCTGCGGCTGTTCCACAACGCGGAAGTCACCAGGCTGATCAAGCGCTGCAACGACTTCGGCGCCGGCGGTGTCAGTGTGGCCATCGGTGAGCTCGCGGACGGTCTGCAGATCAATCTCGACGCGGTCCGCAAGAAGTATGAAGGCCTTGACGGCACGGAACTGGCCATCTCCGAATCCCAGGAGCGCATGGCAGTTGTGCTGGCGCCGGAAAACGAAGCGAAGTTCATTGAAGAAGCTCACAGGGAAAACCTCGAGGCCTACCGGGTCGCGGTCGTCACCGAAGATCCGCGCATGGTCATGGAGTGGAAGGGCAGCACTATTGTCAATCTGTCCCGGGCCTTCCTGAATACCAACGGCGCGGCCAAGCATACAACAGTGGCTGTGCGGGAAAAGAACCGGGCTGGCCTGACCGACGTCGGTTTCCATTCCCTGCGGGATATGGCGTCCAGCCTGAAGTGCGCCAGCCGCAAGGGCCTGACCGAGCGGTTTGACAATACGGTCGGTGCCATGGCGGTCCTGATGCCGTTCGGCGGCCGTCTGCAGAGAACCCCGGCACAGGTCATGGCTTCGCTGTTCCCGGTCCAGCCGGATCAGCAGACCGAACAGGCCAGCGTCATGACCTGGGGCTTTGACCCGGATCAGATGAGCAAGGATCCGTACCAGGGTGCTTACAACAATGTATATGTCTCGGCAGCCAAACTGGTCGCAGCCGGGGCTGACTGGAAGAAGATCTATCTGACCTTCCAGGAATTCTTTGAGAAGCTGCGGGATGAGCCGGAGCGCTGGGGCAAGCCGTTCAGCGCCCTGCTGGGTGCTCTGGATGCCCAGATGGAACTGCAGGCAGCGGCTGTCGGCGGCAAGGACTCGATGTCCGGTACATTCCTGGACAAGGATGTTCCGCCGACCTTGATCTCGTTCGCGATTGCCCCGCTGCTGGCCAGGGAAGTCCTGACCACGGAATTCAAGGGGGCTGACCATCCGGTTGTCCTGTTTGACGGCGCCGCCCCGGAAGAAAAGGTTGAAATGTACACCCGCTTCCATGAACTGGCCGCTGCCGGCCATGTCAAGGCAGCCTGGGCTGTGGAAAACGGTCTGGCGGAAGCAGTTGTCAAGATGTCCTTCGGCAATGAAATCGGCTTTGACAGCAGGATCTCTGACATTAACTGGTATGAAGCGATGCCGGGTGCCATCGTCGCCGAACTGGATGAGGACTGCGGCTTCGGTCAGCTGATCGGCCGGACCACCGAACGCAGGCAGGTCCGCATCGGCAACGACTGGGTATCCATCGACGAACTCTGGCAGCTCAACGCCGGCGTGCTGGAAAGCATCTATCCGACAAAACCTGCCAGGGAAAACGAATACGAGCCGAAGGTCTACACCTTCCATACCGAAAAGAAGATTCCGGCGGCTTCCCGGATTGTCACCGCGAAGCCGAAGGCATTGATTCCGGTGTTCCCGGGCTCCAACTGTGAATATGACACAGCCAGGGCCCTGATCGAAGCCGGGGCAGATGCGGAAATCATGGTTCTGCGGAACCTGACGGCAGAGGATGTCATGGCTTCGGTCGATGAATTCGCGGCCAAACTGAAGACAGCCCAGATGGTTGTCGTCCCGGGCGGCTTTGCCGGCGGCGATGAGCCGGAAGGTTCGGCCAAGCTGATTACCGCCTTCTTCCGCAACCCGCAGATCAAGGAACAGGTCCATGCCCTGCTGGATGACCGCGGCGGCCTGATGCTCGGCATCTGCAACGGGGCGCAGGCCCTGATCAAGCTGGGTCTGGTACCGTATGGCCATATCGTGGATGTGGACGAGACCAGCCCGACCCTGACCTTCAACGTCATCGGCCGTCACCAGTCCAAGATCGTCCGTACCAGAGTGGCATCGGATCTCTCGCCATGGCTGGCGGAACTGAAGGTTGGTGATATCCGCAGCCTGCCGATTTCCCACGGGGAAGGCCGCTTCTATGCCAGCGAGGAGATGATCCGAAACCTGGCTGCCAACGGGCAGATTGCCACCCAGTACGTGGATCTGTCCGGCCGGCCGACCATGCTGACGGAATTCAACCCGAACGGTTCCTACGAAGCCATTGAAGGCATTACGTCGCCGGATGGCCGTGTCTTTGCCAAGATGTGCCACAGTGAACGAATCGGCAGAGATCTGTACCGGAATGTCCCGGGTGACTACGAAATGGGACTGTTCCGCAGTGCCGTGAAATTCTTCAAATAAGAAACACAAAAAAGCAGGGCCGCAGGGCTCTGCTTTTTCATATCTGCTCAGACGAGGATGTCGCCGCTTTCCGTATCGATGACCCCGATGTCTTCCAGGGTGATCGGATCAGCACATTCCGGACAGAAGCGCGGGATGGCCGGGCCTTCAATCAGGGTGCCGCACTTGGCACAGCGGATGTAGCACACATACCGTCCGGATGCCGGAGCTGCCGTGACCGGGGCGGCCGGGACATCCGGAACCGGATCATCATTAACTGTACCGGGTTTGATCAGGTTGATCACTTCATTGGTCAGGTAGTTGCGCTTGAAGTATTCATCATCATGCGGTTCAGCCGAAGTCTTTTCGCTGAACAGATCAACCTTGAAGTCATCGGTGATGTGCTCATTCTGCACGGACATCTTCACACCGAAGGATGAGGAATACTCGAACTTCGGGGGATTGAAGGAAACCTTCTTGCCTTCACTGTCCTTGTCGAACAGCTCCTCGGCATCTTCCTCCACTTCCTTGGCGATGGATACCACATCCGCAAAGCGGAAGATATCCGGGTTGGTGCGGTGAATGTCAGAACTTCTGGAGATGACAAAGAGCTTTTTTTCCTCATCAACCATGATCTTCTGGGCATCCCCATAGGTGGCAGTCAGGTTCAGGTCAGCCAGCCGGACAGCATTCTCCTGGCGGTAGGCCAGGTGCTGTTTCGCTGTTTCCACGGTCTGGTGCCGGCGCGGGAAATAAGGGGAAAGCTTGTGTGTGCATTCCTTGCAGAGATACCCGTCCTCGAGCTTGGTGGTGCCCAGCAGGCCGAGTTTATTGCCGCAGATACTGCAGTATTTGGCATCAAATAATCCCATGAGAATCCTCCTGTATATCTTCTTTCATTGTAAAGGATAACGGGCTGTTTCTGCGGGAAAAAAGAATATTCCCCAGGATTAAGGGAACAGACAGGCATGAAAAAACAGCACGGTTGTGCTGTTTTCGGTTTTACGCGGTTTTTTCCGCGGGCTCTGAATCAGCTGCCCGGAGGATATACTGGTTGATCCGGTCAAAGTATTCCTTGTGCGCCTGTTCGTATTCCCGGTTGAATTTCTCATCCTGCCCGGAATGCAGGAACTGGGCATAGTCGTGGGCGTTGTCTGCCAGTTCCGGCTTGACGCGGGAAACGACTGCCAGGCCGACATTGGAGCAGATGTCCGAGACCCGCTCGAGTTCACCAAGCAGATTCATGAAGTTCGTGCCGGCATAGACTGTGCATTCATTGCGGACCAGGCGGCCGAGGTGGTTTTCCTGCAGGGCTTCCACGAGATCATCCATGACTTCCTCAAGCGGTTCAATCTCCATGGCCGCAGTAATGTCACGCTGTTCAAACGCCCTGTCGGCCCGGTTGAGGATTTCCTCGATCAGGTCATGCGTGACATACAGTTCGCCGACTGCGACAGATGAGAACAGGGTGCCGCTGCTGTGGAGCTTTTCCGCTGTTTCGGCAATGTTCGTGGCATAGTCTCCCAGCCGTTCGAAGTCATTGACCAGCTTGTAATATTCGTTCAGGATGGACAGGTGCTGCGGTTGGCTCAGGTGTCCGGAAAGGTCTGCCAGATACCGGGATGTGTGGTCAGTCAGCATGTCAATGTTGTCCTCTTCCGCGAGAATTGCCCTGTATTTCTCGTCACTGTAGTCATGGATCAGATCCAGCGCGGCTTCAACGTTTGCCCGGGCAGCCCGGAACTGGGTCAGCAGGACGTCGTAAGCACTGTTCAGGGCGATGGCCGGGGAGGCGAAGAACACCGGATTGAGCTCTTCAAGCTGCTTGCGGTACTTGTTTTCCGGCACCGGTTCCGATTTGACGACCCGGTAGCTTGTTTTTTCAAAGACCGGGATCATCGGCAGGAGCAGGACAGCACAGGCCAGGTTGAAGATTGAGTTGGTGTTGGCGATTCGGCCGGGATTGACAACCGCATCCCAGATCCAGTCCAGCATACCCAGCTTCCGGAAAACGAATACACCGAGGAGCACCAGGAAGGATTTGGAGAGGTTGTACAGGATGTTGACGATACCGACTCTCCGGGCGTCTTCCTTGGCGCCGATGGAGCAGACGATGGCGGTTGTCACGCAGTCACCCAGGTAGACGCCGACGATGACCGCATAGATTTCATTAAAGACCAGCTGGCCGGAAGCGGAGATGGCCTGCAGGATACCGATGGTTGCGGATGAACTCTGCAGGATGAAGGCCACGCCGGCACCGGTCAGGTAACCCAGCAGCGGATTGGAGCCGAGCTGTGAGAACAGTGATTCGAAGATGCCTGTTTCCGCCAGGACATCCACGGCACTGGTCATGTTGAGCAGGCCGCTGAACAGGATGCCGAAGCCGATGGCGATATTGCCGATCGTCCGGCTGTTCTTGAATTTGCCGCTCATGATCAGGACAATGCCGATGATCAGGGCAATCGGGGCCAGGGTGGAAGGCCGGAACAGCTGCAGGATGCCGCCGCTGGACGCGTCCACGTCAAGCAGACGGATGATCTGGCCGGTGACCGTGGTACCGACGTTGGCACCGATGATGATGCCGAGCGACTGCCGCAGCGTGATGATGCCGGCAGCGACCAGACCTGAAGTAATAACGATTGTAGCAGTGGAAGACTGAATAATGGCGGTAACGGCCAGACCCAGCAGGAATGCCTTGATGGGATTGTTGGTGACGTTCTCCATGGCCTTCTTGAGCGTGCCGGAGGAGCTTTCCTTCAGGCCGTCACCCATCAGCCGCATGCCGTACAGGAACATGGCCAGACCGCCGAATAAAGTCAGAATATCAAATATGCTCATAGCAGATTCCCCTTTGCATAATAAATAATCTTTATGATGCCATTAGGGATTTTATCACTCATGAAAGAGTTGTGCCATGAAAAAACTTCATTATAATAAACTTTTATTGTTATCTGCTGTTAACTACAAAAGGAAACCCTCCGGTTAAGGAGGGTTTCCTGTTTGATCAGATTCTGTATTCCCTGAATTCCCCTTCGGACGGGTTGCCGGCACAGAACCAGGCGACCTTGTCGGTGGTATCCATGATCAGGCCGTAGTTGGTTGCGCCCTGCCGGTTCTCGGGAAGCTTGTCGGAGATATGGACATCGATGGAGTTCGGATAGCCGCCCTGGTCCCGCAGTACGGACATCATGTATTCTACATCCACGTCATTCTTTCCGCGCATGCGCTCACACAGCCTGGTCAGCCGGACAAAAGTGCTGCCCCTTGGCCGGTAGCCGTCAGGAACTTTGTTCAGCAGCATCCCGCTGAGCATGTGGTTGGTATGCAGGATCATGCCGTTCTCCGGCAGGATGGCATCGACGCCTTTCGGGGTGATTTCCAGGCTCAGGGCCACCCCGTCCCCGCTGGTCAGGATGAGGTTCCCGCCGACCGCCGTGATCCCGGAGGCTGCGTTGCCGTAGGCTTCAGCCACGTAGGTGCTGTCCAGGGCAGCCCGCATCTTGACGTGCAGGGGGATACCGTGCCAGTCATGCCCGGCCTGCATGGCGTTGAGGGTCAGGGAGACGCCGCAGCTGTTCATGCCCTTGCCGCCGGTGAAGCCGGCTTCGGTAAACAGCAGGATATCCGGTTTATCATCCTGGGCAATGTGCACGATGACCATGCAGTCCCGCAGCGGATACATGAAGTCCCAGGTCTGTCCGGCCAGGACGTGGCCGTTTTTGCTGGCGGACGGCATGATCGCGAAGGCGGTGCATTCGGGTTCCAGATCAGAAGGCCTGTCCATCTTCATGGCAAACAGTTCACTGCGGCAGTTGATGGCCAGGATGTCCGCAAAGCTGACCCCGGCACCTTCTGCGATGCCCTTCATCTCTTCCAGATAATCCGGGCGGAATTTGTCGATGGCCGGTGCGAAGTGCATGGCTTCATCCCCGGCCTGCTGCCAGGTCATGCCGGTGGCGTTGGCGATGAATTCGGCGTAGTGGGCAATGCAGCGGTGAATGGCATCCTTAGCCTGTGTGCCGTAACTGATGCCGCGCTCACGGGGTGTTCCCTTGACGAATACTTCGGTCACATTCGGTGTAATCATGATCGGTCCTTTCTTTTAGTGTTTATTACTATTGTTAAATCCATTATAAAAGATACGGAAGTGTTTTGAAAACCGTGCGGAACCGTTCCGCGCAGTATAATAATACTAATGAAAGAAGGATATACTGCATGACTGAAGAAGAGAAAATCTACGCCGGTAAATTGTTTGACCTGACAGATCCCGAACTGCTGAAAATCAAGCACGAGACACACGCTGCCTGCCAGCGGTACAACCAGCTGGACGAATATGATCCGGAACGGAAGGAAATCATTCAGAAAATCATGGGCAAAGTCGGAAAGAATTTCCGTTTCCAGGGCCCGATGCAGATTAATTACGGCAAGCATATGTATGTCGGGGACAACTTCCTGGCAAATTTCAACTTTACTGCCATGGATGACGGCCCGATCTATATCGGTAACAACGTTTCCATCGGTCCGAATGTATCGCTGATGGCAACCAATCATCCGCTGATCGCCTCGGAACGGGTAACGTATCTGAAGGACGGACGCCGGGTGGTGACGGAATTCGCGCCGGCCATCCACATTGAAGATGATGTCTGGATTGCCTGCAATGTGACCGTAATTGCCGGGGTTACCATCGGCAAGGGCGCGGTCATCGGCGCCGGCAGTGTGGTTACCCGGGATATTCCGGCCGGCTGGGTGGCCGTCGGGGCACCGGCCAGACCGCTGTATGAGATTACGGATAAGAACAGTGTCCGGCACCTGATTGCTGAAGAAGACAGGGAGAAGTACGCGCATTTCTTCAGGGAGGAAGAGGAATGACGCAATTCCATGATGCGGTGCGGGACCGGCTGATCCGTTACGCGAAAGTCGACACCCAGTCAGCCGCCGGTTCGGACAGCGTGCCGACCACCATGAAGCAGTTTGACCTGGCCCGGATGCTCAGGGCAGAACTGGAAGAGATCGGGGCGGCGGATGTCTGGCTGGACGAGAAGTACTGCGTCGTGTACGGAAAACTGCCGGCCAATAACGGCGGCCGGGGAAAACCGCTGGGCCTGGTGGCCCACATGGATACGGCTCCGGATGCCTCCGGCACGGATGTAAAGCCGTGGGTGCTGGAAAACTACCAGGGCCAGGATATTGTTCTGAACAGCGAAAAGAATATCGTGATGCCGGTCAGTGAATTCCCGAATTTGAAAAATTATATCGGGCAGGACCTGGTGCTGACGGACGGAACGACCCTGCTGGGCGGGGATGACAAGGCGTCCATCGCGGCGATCATGACCATGGCGGAATACCTGCTGAAGCATCCCGAAATCCCGCACGGCGACATCAGCCTGGCCTTTACGCCGGATGAGGAAGTAGGCGGGCTGGCCAAAGATCTGGACCTGGAACGGTTCGGCTCTCCGACGGCCTATACGCTGGACGGTGACTATCTCGGCTATTACGAAGATGAAACCTTCAATGCCAGTTCAGCCTTCATCACCATCACCGGGCGCAGCGTGCACACCGGCACCGCCAAAGGCATCATGATCAACGCAGTCGATATCGGCGGTGAATTCATGAGCCTTCTGCCGGCCCTGGAAAAGCCGCAGTATACCGATGGGCGGGAGGGATTCTTCCATGTCATGCGGTTTGCGGGTGAGTGCGAGCATGCGGAACTGGCGCTGATTGTCCGCGACCACAGCGCGGTGGAGTTTGCCAACCGGGAAGCGTACCTGCACAAGGTGACGAAACAGCTCAACCGGAAGTACGGCGCCGGGACGGTCACACTGAACATCGTGCCGACCTACCGTTCCATGAAGGAAATCGTAGACCAGGTACCGTATCTGGTGGAATACCTGGTACAGGCCATCCGGGACTGCGGCGTGGAACCGAAACAGCTGGCTTTCCGCGGCGGCACCGACGGCTCGGCCCTCTCACACCGGGGCCTGCCGTGCCCGAACCTGAGCGCGGGGTATGAAAACGCCCACAGCCGGTTTGAGTATGTGCCGGTCCAGAGCATGGAGAAGAACGTGGAAATCCTGCTCCGGCTGGCGGAGATCTTCGCCGCTGCCGAATAAAACAGAAAAGCCGCTGATGCGGCTTTTACTCTGCCCGGCCGGCGTATCTTAAAGGTATATAACTTGCAATCACGAGGTATCTATTGTAATTTGATAACGATTATCAAATTATGAACAAGAAACATACATACCGAACAAATCAGAAAGACCAGCTGCGGCAGTATCTGCGCGATCATCCGGGTGAGCATATGACAGCCCGGGATCTTTGCAATGCCCTGCAGGCCGGCGGCGTCCGGATTTCCCTGCCGACGGTATACAGGCATCTGGAGAAGATGGTAGCCGAAGGCACTGTCGCCCGGTTTCCCGCGGATGAGTCCGGTTCTTCCTGCTACGCATTTGTCGACGGGGAGAAAGAACATGCCCCGGACTGTCACTGCCTGTGCACTGACTGCGGCCGCCTGATCCACATGCCGGCCGCGGAAATCGCAGTCCTGCAGAACCGGCTGGCCGGACATGCTTTCGCGCTGGATCCGTACCGGACGGTCTTTTACGGTCTGTGCAGTGACTGCCAGACAAAACGGGGGAATCACAGATGAAGCGCCGGCTGACCGCACTCCTGCTGTGTGTCCTGATGGCGCTGACCTTCACTGCCGAAGCAGCCCATGCCGGGCATCATCATGATGAGGCGGGTAATGACTGCCCGGTCTGTGAAATGATCCGGACAAAACCGGAGGCCCCGGCCGCTCCGGCCGCCGCCCCGGCCGGAACACACGCTGTGCCGGTTTTACCAGTGGAGAGCGAAAGCTGCTCTGTAACGGTATATGAAACTGCCGAAACCCTGCAGAAGATGAATGTGCGGCGGAACTCCTGATTCTGTGATCAAGAAAAAATGATCATCAGTAAAGGAGGAAACCATGAAGAAAATACTGAAAACACTGATTGTGCCGGCTCTTTTCCTGGCCGGCTGCGCAAAAGCAGAAACTCCGGCGGAACCCCCGCAGGATAAACCGCTGACGATTGTCGCCACCACCTTCCCGCTCTATGACTGGACCCGGACACTGCTTGGAAACCAGCTGGAAAACACGGATCTCACCCTGCTTCTGAACAAGGGGGCAGACCTGCACAACTACCAGCCGACAGCCGATGACATCATGAAGATTTCCGATTGTGATGTGTTTATCTATGTCGGCGGGGAATCCGACGAGTGGGTCGAAGATGCCCTGAAATCCGCTGTCAATCCTGACATGACTGTCATCAGCCTGCTTGAAGTGCTGGGTGACAGCGCGTATGCCGAGGAAGAAAGCGAAGGCATGCAGGCGGAAGATCATGAACATGAAGAAGAGGAAGAGGAATACGACGAGCATGTCTGGCTGTCACTGCGTAACGCCGAAGTCTTCTGCCGGGCCATCACAGATGTGCTGAAGGAAAAGGCTCCGGACCATGCGGAAGAATATGAGAACAATCTTGCGGCTTATACGGGGGAACTGAAAGCCCTGGATGAAGCGTATGCCGAAGTGACCGGCACAGCCGCAAAACATGTCCTGCTGTTCGGGGACCGGTTCCCGTTCCGTTATCTGACCGAGGATTATGGCCTGGAATACTACGCGGCGTTTGCGGGCTGCTCGGCAGAAACCGAAGCCAGTTTTGAAACCGTGCGGTTCCTGGCGGAAAAGGTCAGCGAACTGGAGCTTGACCATGTCATGGTCATTGAAAGCGGGGACGGGAAGATTGCCCGCACCATCATTGATAACAGCGGCCGGGATGCGGATGTGCTGTCCCTGGATTCCATGCAGTCCGTGACCGGTGAACAGGCTGCGGAGAAAACCTACCTGAGCATCATGAAAGAGAATCTGGAAGTGCTCAAAACCGCACTGAACTGAAGGAGAACCATATGATTACATGCCGCAATCTGACCCTGGGCTATGACGGTCAGGCAATAATAAAGGATCTGAACTTCACCGTAAAGCGGGGAGATTATCTCTGTATCATCGGCGAGAACGGTTCCGGCAAGACAACCCTGATGAAAACCATGCTGGGTCTTTTGCGGCCGCTTTCCGGAGATATCGTATTTGATGAAGGACTGACGGCCGGAACGATCGGCTATCTTCCCCAGCGGACGGATATCCAGAAGGATTTCCCGGCTACGGTGAAGGAAGTCGTTCTTTCCGGCTGTTTGAAAAAACTGGGCCGGCGCTGGTTTTATTCGGCGGCTGACAGACAGCTGGCAGCGGAAAACATGGCCCGGATGGGCATTGCGGACCTGGCGGACAAAAGCTGCCGGCAGCTCTCGGGCGGGCAGCTGCAGCGGGTGCTGCTGGCCAGGGCCCTGTGCGCGGCGGACCAGGCGCTGGTGCTGGATGAACCGGTGACCGGTCTTGATCCCCAGGTAACTGCCGATCTTTACCGGCTGATCGAGGAGCTGAACCGGGCCGGGGTTACGATCATCATGATTTCCCATGATCTCGGCGCTGCCCTGAAATATGCCACGCATATCCTCTCTTTCAGCGACAGGATCTTCTTTGGCACCCGGCAGGAATTCACCGCATTGATGGACAGGAGGCACAGGCATGAGCTTTATTGATCTGATGGGCAGATATCTGCAGTATCCCTTTGTCCGCTACGCGCTGATTGTCGGTGTGCTGATTGCGCTGTGCTCGGCCATGCTGGGTGTGATCCTCGTGCTGAAGCGGTTCTCCTACATTGGTGACGGGCTTTCCCATGTGGCTTTCGGGGCCATGACGATTGCCACGATTACCGGCATGCTGGCGCAGAAAATGCTGATTATCCTGCCGATTACGATTCTGGCCGCTGTCCTGCTGCTGAAGGGCGGCAGCCGGACCCGGGTCAGCGGGGATGCCCGGATTGCCATGGTGTCGGTGGGCTCCCTGGCCCTGGGCTACCTGATGATGAACCTGTTCAACACCTCGGCCAATATCTCGGCGGATGTATGCAGCACGCTGTTCGGGTCAACCTCGATCCTGACGCTGACAGGGACGGAGGTATGGCTCTGCGCGGTGCTTTCCATTTCCGTGGTGATCCTGTATATTCTGTTCTATAACCGGATCTTTGCCCTGACCTTTGATGAGGACTTTGCGGCGGCGTCCGGCCTGAATACAAAAGCGGCCAATCTGGCTGTGGCAGTCATCGTGGCTGTTATTATCGTGCTGGCCATGAATCTGGTCGGCTCACTGCTGATCTCGGCTCTGGTGATTTTCCCGGCCATATCAGCCATGCAGATCAGGCGCAGTTTCCGGGCCGTGACCATATGGTCGGCGGTCTTCGCAGTCATCGCCTCACTGTGCGGCATGGTGATCTCCATCCTGCAGGGAACCCCCGTCGGTTCCACCATCGTTGCGGTCAATATCGTTATCTTTCTGGCCTGCATGCTGATCGGAAGGATCATGGGGAGGGCTTATGCGTAGAATTATGACACTGGTGCTGGCGGCTGTGCTGCTGGCCGGCTGTTCCGCAAAAACAGATTCACCGGTACCCAAGGAAGTGCCGCATATTGAAAGCGCCATTCCGGCTGATATGGACCTGACCTTCATGAGCAATACCGTGCTGATGTCGGAAGTGACCAATATGCTGGTGCATCCGGAAGAGTATCAGGACAAGGTTGTGCGTCTCGCCGGTACATTCGGGGTGCAGCAGGATGTGCAGAATAAAGGGGTTATCTACAACTGTGATATCACCGACGGCACCGGGTGCTGCCCGGCCGGCAACTCGATCCAGTTGTTTTTCGAGGAAGAACCGGAAAACCTGCCGAGCCTTGGGGAAAACATCATTGTGCAGGGTGTTGTGAACTATGACAAGGGCACATACTACATGAACATGCAGCTGCTGCACGCGGAGATTTGGACATATGACTGATACAAAATGGAAAAAGGCAGTATTTGCCGTGCTGATCCTGGGCATGATCCAGAATACGGTCGGGCTGGGCTGCGCGAAGAAACCCGCAGCCACACCGGCACCGGCGATATCTTCGGCAGAACCGCAGGGCACCCTGGTGCCGATTGAAAACCTGCTCAACGACGAAACCCCGGCCCCGGCTGAGGAAACAATTGCCCCTGCCGTGGAGGAAGCCCCGGACCTGCTCAGTGAAGAAGTGCCGGAGGAAACAGAAGAGGTCATGGACATGACCTTCATGAGCAGCACCGTCATTTACAGTGAAGTGCTGAACATGATGACCAATCCGGAAGAATATGCCGGCAAAACCATCCGTATCACCGGCTTCTTCGCAACCGGTGAGGATGATGACGGCAATCCGGTGGTCGGCTGTATCATTCCCGACGCGACCCAGTGCTGTGCCCAGGGGGTGCAGTTCTTCTGGAACGGGGAACACAAATTCCCGGATGATTATCCGAAAGAAGGCGAAACGATTACCGTTGAGGGTGTATTTGACTACAAAGACGCCGGGTATACCGTTCTTCTGATGCTGAAGGACGCGGATCTCTGGCTGGGCGTACAGCCGCGGCAGGGTTAGACCCGGTTCCTTTTCTGTGATACAGTTTTTACGGAGGAAAGACAACATGAGAAAAAAAGTTCTTGCGGCTGCTGTGCTGAGTTTGTCCCTGGCAGCGTGCTCATCGGCTCCCAAGCCGAAAGATCTCCTTCTGAAAGGACTTCAGAAGAACAGTGAACTGTCGTCCATGACTCTGGACGGTACCGTGAACATCAAGGTATCTGCGGATGGATTTGATCTGGAAATCCCGGCCGACTTGACGGTTATTACCGATAAAAACGGAACCAAAGATACGGCGGATGACCGGTATTATATGACGATGTCCCTTTCCGTGATGGGAGAGTCGCTGCACACGGAGATGTGGATGCAGGACGGCAAAATGTATTCGTTTAACGGTACGGACAGATTCGTAACGGAACTGGGTGATGAAGCATTTGAACAGCCGGATCTGGATCCGGCGAAGATGGTCACCCTGCTCTTCAAGGATATAGATAAGGCAGTCGTTGAAAAGGACGGCGACAAGTCCATTCTGAATCTGCAGATCAGCAAGGAAGGCATCCTGCAGATGTACCGGGAAGTACTGGAAAAAACGCCTGATATCGAGGGCATTGACGAAATGCTGAACACTCTGGAAGAAGGCATGAACCTGGTTGAATTCAATGACATGAAGATTACCGTGAATAAGGACGGCTATATCGAGCATGTTTATACGTCCGCTGCCGGTGAACTGGAAGGCGCCACCCTGGACATCGCGGTTGATCTCGGGATCAAGGATATGAACACCGCGGTAATCCCGGACTTTGACCCGGCCCTGTTTACCGAATCATCAGCAGTGGAATTGCCGGGGTTCGATGAAGATCCGCTGGAAAAGGACGACGCGGGTGAAGTTGAACTGGATGATTATACACTTGAAGTAACGTTTGACGACGGTACGGGTATCCGGGTTCATTCACCGGAAGAACAGGGAATCTACTGCTACTTTGATGATGAGCAGCAGGGTCTGTTCTTCTTCGATGATGAAGCCATTCTGGCCCAGGGCATGTTCCTTCCGCTCGAACTTGGTCAGCAGATCTATGATGAAGTGCTGGCGGATACGGAAAATTACCGGATTCTGGATGAACACAAAGCCGGAAAGAATATGACGGCTGATGTCCTCAGTGCCGTGGCCCTGAATGAGACAGACATCATGGAAAAAGACACGACATTCAGCATCTGCCTGTTCCCGGAGGAAGAACTGGGCCTGGTCATCTTCGGCGATATGGCTGATGAAGATTATGTTGCCCTGATCAAGGGAATTGTCTTTACGGAACTGTAAAAAAACAGAAAAGCCGCCGGGTGCACTGCACCGGGCGGTTTTTTTTGGTAATGTGAACTTGCGTGGATTTGCACCCCCAGGATGAAATTGCGTGTGGGTGACATGCCGGTACAGGTTGAATTACCGTGTGGGTGGATCCAGTTGAAAGAAAAATGACCCCATTATTACGATGAATATAACCAAT
>JAFRHT010000076.1 GCA_017433125.1 Solobacterium sp. | reverse complement strand
CCCGGAAGATATCGTTTGTGGTCAGCAGCACCCGGCTTACCAGAACCGAAGAGACGGCAACCGACAGAATGGTTGCGATGGCCACCCCGGCCACGTCCATATGCAGGGCCAGGACAAACAGCAGGTCCAGGAAGATATTCATGATGCAGGTCAGGATCAGATAGTTCCGCGGCCGTTTGGAGTCACCGACTGCCCGCAGGATCCCGCCGCCCAGGTTGTACAGGGTGAAGAAGATCATGCCGCCGAAGATGATCCGCAGATACATCTTGCCCATATCCATGATGACCGGGTCCAGCTTGATCAGCTGCAGCAGGGTTCCGGCCAGGCACTCACCCAGCAGGGTCAGGAACAGGCCGCCGATCAGCGCCAGGGTGACAGTGGTATGGACTGCCTTGGACAGGTTTTCGTTATCCTTTGCCCCGTAATACTGGGAGATGATTACGGTGCCGCCGCTGGCCATGCCCATGAAGAAGCCCACCAGCATGCCCATGATGATGCCTGTGCCGCCGACAGCCGCCAGGGCATTGGCCCCGACAAAGCGTCCGACGATGATACTGTCTACTGTGTTGTATAGAGTCTGGAAGACCGAACCGACCAGCAGCGGAAAGAAGAAGGCCAGCAGCTGGCGGGGGACATTCCCTTCAGTGATTTTGTTTTCTGTCATGAATAACATTTTATTGTCAGGCAGTTTTATTTGCAATGTGTTTGATTCAACTTCTTCTTCATAAACGATACAATAAGGAAGGACATACTGTCCGTACAGACCGGACAGCGGAGAAGCAATATGAAACAAAAAGTGATGCAGGGAACATTTACGACAACGGATCTGATCCGCACGGAAGCGCATGAAGACATCACCTGGGACCTGATTCATATGGCGGAGCACGACAGTGAGCTGAAGGAACTGCTGCAGACGGCCATTGCGCAGGCTTATGCCCTGAATCCCGATCCCGAAACCAATCCGGTCAGCTCTTTGGATTCGTACTACGAATTCCTGGACCGCTCCTGCCGGGCGATGCCCTGGGCAATTCATCCCGAGGGAAAACATATCCGGCTGTATGACCAGATCGATCAGAGCATGGGCTGTTTCTACTTCATAGCCGACCAGCCGCTGGCGGCTCTGGCGGGAAGAGGCTACTACTATAACTGCCTGACGTATCATGAACCGTTCCGGAGCTGGCTGAACCGGTATATCGGCATCTACGGTGCCTGGCTGAACACGCCGGAATCCTGGTGTGATGAATATCTGGAAAGGGCCCGGGCCAATCCGGATTTCAACCTGGAAGACGGCCTGTATGAGGATCCCTCAAACTGGCACAGCTTCAACGATTTCTTTGCCCGCCGTCTGCGCAGTCCGGAACAGCGTCCCGTCAGTGCCCCGGACGATGACAGTGTGATGATATCACCGGCTGACGCGGCGCCGCAGGGAGTCTGGCAGATCGATGAAAATAGCCGGATTGTCCTGCCTGAAGGAGTTGGGGATGCCGGGGTGGGAATCAAGACCGCGGTGCTGAGCGATGTCTCGGCCCTGCTGGGCAGGAGTCAATATGCCGGGGCGTTTGCCGGCGGTACGCTGACCCACACGTTCCTGGATGTGAACAACTATCACCGGTACCATTTCCCCTTCAGCGGCACGATCAGGGAAGTCTTTGCAATTCCGGCCGCGGATGCCCCGGGCGGGGTGATCACCTGGAACAAGGCAAAAGGGAAATACCAGCAGTACCACCAGGATGATTTCGGCTGGCAGATCATTGAAAGCCGGGCCGTCATCACGATGGAATTAAATAACGGCGGGCTGGCGGCGATTGTGCCGGTAGGCATGTGCCAGGTCAGTTCTGTCAATTTCGAGCCGGAAGTCGTTCCGGGGGCAGCGGTAAAGAAAGGTGACCCGATGGGATACTTCCTGTTCGGGGGCAGTGATATCGTCATCCTGTTCAGCCGTGAGAACACCTTCACCCTGACAGCGGAAACCATGAAAATGCTGCCGACCGGCAGGGAATACGGGCGGATTACAGGGAAATGACAGATCACAGGGGAAAGATCCGGACCGCTGTCATCCTGGCAGTGTTCTTCTGCCTGCTGTTTGCCGGGGCAGGCGCCGTCTATATCTATACAAAAGAAATTCCAGGCATCATCCGCATTGTCTATGCGGCACTGATGTTTGCCCTGGCAATCGGGATGATTGCCGTATTGAAAGAAAGGATCCGGGAAATCCGGAAAGGTGAAACAGATGATCTTGACAACTACTGAAACCATCAGCGGCCATGAACTGGAAATGCTCGGCATGGTCAAAGGCAGCACCATCCAGACAGTCAACGCAGTGCGGGACATCGGCGCCGGTCTGAAGACCCTGGTCGGGGGAGAACTGACCCGTTACAACGAAATGATGAATGATGCCAGGGCACTGGCGACCAAGCGCATGGTGGAAGAAGCGGAGCAGCTCGGGGCGGATGCAGTCGTCTGTGTCCGTTACTCTTCCAGTTCCATCATGCAGTCAGCGGCGGAAGTCATGGCCTACGGCACTGCGGTGAAGTTCAGATGATCAATATCCGTCTGCGCGACGCCCGGACCCGGACAGAGAAGAAACGGATCATTGTCAACGGGAACCCGGTCAATCTGCTGATTGTACGGCCGAAAGAAGAAACAGCCCCCGGACCGGGGGTGCTGTGGCTGCATGGCGGCGGCTATGCGACCGGGATGAAGGAAATGGTCTTCATGGGCCGGGCCCTTGACCTGGTGGTCAACCATGGCTGCACCGTTGTGGCTCCGGATTACCGGCTGTCGGTCCTGCATCCCTGGCCGGCCGGCCTGGAAGACTGCTATGGCGCCCTGCTGTACATGCGGAAGCACGCGGATGAATTGAATATGCGCAGCGACCAGCTCATGGTGGGCGGCGAGAGTGCGGGCGGCGGCCTGTGCGCGGCCTTATGCATGTTGGCAAGAGACCGGCATTCTGTACAGATTGCGGCCCAGATGCCCCTGTATCCTATGCTTGATGACCGGGACACTGAGTCGTCGTACAACAACCACAACAAGATCTGGAATACCAGACGGAATCATCAGGCCTGGCAGATCTACCTGCGCGGGAAACGGAACCGTGAACATCTGCCGGTCTACGCGGTTCCCGGCCGGCAGACGGATTACCATGACCTGCCCCCGGCCTATACCTTTGTGTGCACCGGGGAACCGTTCTACGATGAAACGATGTTCTATGTCAACAATCTCCGCCGGGCCGGCGTCATTGCGGAAATCAATGTCTATCCGGGCATGTACCACGCCTTTGACATGATGGAGCCGGAACACCCGCTGAGCCAGGAAGCCATCCGGGATTTCAACACCTGGTTCGCCTATGCCAGGACAACGTATTTCCGTGCCCAGGAGGATGAATGAACAGCCGGTCAATTTCTTTTCCCCATATCCGCAATGCCCGTGACCTGGGCGGTCTTTTCGGCGCGGACGGACGCCGTATCCGCCGCGGCTGCCTGCTGCGTTCGGCCCATCTGGGAGAGGCGCAGGAAGCTGATGAACAGCTGCTGAAGGAAACATGGCGGCTGGATACGGTCATAGACCTGCGCACCAGCCGGGAAATGCAGAAACAGCCCGACCGGGTCATGCCGGGCATTGAACAGGTTCACTGTCCGGTTTTTGACGAACAGCGGATCGGCATTTCCCATGAACAGAAACAGGAGGCCCTGAACCGGCTGCCGCAGATGGACCTGCTTTACAGAGACATGGTAACGGAGGCTGACTGCCGGGCAAGCTTCGGCAGGATCCTGCGGCGGATCATGACGCACGATTATGAACAGGGCAGCGTGCTCTGGCACTGTACGGAAGGCAAAGACCGGTGCGGGCTGGTATCGGCGCTGGTCCTGCTGGCCCTTGGCGCGGCGGAAACGGCCGTCCGGGAAGATTATCTGCTGACCAATGAAACCAACGGTCCCAGAGCCGAAGGGTTTTACCGGAAAATGCT
>JAFRHT010000075.1 GCA_017433125.1 Solobacterium sp. | reverse complement strand
GGATATCACCCAGACAGGCTTTATTGAAGCAATCCAGATTCTTCTGAAGGGGGAATGAACATGAGTGTAAAAGCAAAGAGCCGGGATCAGATTATCATCCGGACCAGTATTATCGGCATCGCGGCCAATATTTTCCTGGCCGGTTTCAAGGCATTTGTCGGCATTCTCTCGAATTCGATCGCCATTGTCCTCGATGCCGTCAACAATCTCAGTGACGCGCTGTCGTCCGTCATTACCATCGTCGGGACAAAACTGGCCGGCAGGGCCCCGGACAAGAAACACCCACTGGGCTACGGCCGGATTGAATATCTGAGCGCCGCCATTATTTCCGTTATCGTTCTTTACGCCGGTGTCACTTCATTTACCGAAAGTGTCCGCAAGATCATCCATCCGGAAACCCCGGATTATTCTGCCCTTACGCTGGTCATCGTGGCTTCCGGCGTGCTGGTCAAGATCCTGCTGGGCCGCTATGTCAGGGCAACCGGTGAGAAGGTGGGGAGTGATTCCCTGGTCGCTTCCGGCAGTGACGCCCTGAACGACTCGATCATCTCGGCATCCACCCTGGTGGCCGCGGTGCTCTACATCAAGGCAGGATGGTCCCTGGAAGCGTGGCTGGGCGCGGTCATTTCCGTAATCATCATCAAAAGCGGTCTGGAAATGCTGCGGGATACGATCAGCCAGATCCTGGGTGAGCGGATTGACAAGGATATTTCTGTTGCCGTCAAGCAGCTGGTGAGCAGTTTCCCGGAAGTCAACGGGGCATACGATCTGTTCCTGCATACCTACGGCCCGGAAAAGACCATCGGCAGTGTCCACATCGAAATCCCCGACACGATGACCGCCTATGAGATCGACACGCTTGAGCGGCGGATCCAGCGCGAGGTCTTTGCCAAACTGGGCATCATCCTGGCTGGCATATCCATCTACTCCGTCAATTCCCTGGATCCGGAAATCACCCGGATCAAGGATCATGTCAACGAGCTGGTCTTTGCCCATCCGGGGGTTCTGCAGACCCATGGCTTCTATGTCAACACGGAGGACAAGATCATGAACATGGATATCGTCATTGATTTTGCCCAGAAAAACGGTACGGAGATTTTCGGCCGCATTGTCAATGACCTGAAGGAAGCGTATCCGGACTACGACGTGCAGGTCACCCTGGACGCGGATGTCTCGGATTAGTAATAACTAAGAAGGCCCTGTAAGGGCTTTCTTTTCGTTTTCTGCATACATATGCGCTTTTTTGCCTGTTACCAGGCCGGAAGTATGTTATAGTTTGAGCGTGTTTTTATCGTATAATCCTTCAGATACGGTGAAGGAGTCTCTACCCCGGGGCCGCAAATCCCGGGACTATGATAGAATTCCTTTTCCGGTTATTCTGTCATGTAAGCGATAGAATAACACAATCTCCGGGGTCCTCAGGGCTCCGCACGGATCTTCTTTCAGATAATTGATGCATCTGGCAAAGAAGGTCTTTTCATTTCATAAGGAAAGGGAAGGAAAAATCCAATGAACAAATTTGCAAAAGGCCTGCTGGCCGGCTCCATGGCACTCGTTCTGACTGCCTGCAGCTCCGGCGGCAACACCCCGGCCAGTCCGGCGGCCGATGAAAGCACTGCCAAGATCGGCATTATCCTGGTCGGTGACGAAAACGAAGGCTATACCTATGCGCACATGGTAGGCATCCGCGAGGCTGCCAAGGGCCTGGGCATCGCCGACGAAGACATCCTGTGGAAGTACACAATCGGTGAAGACCAGAGCTGCTATGATGCGGCTGTCGACCTGATCGAAAACGGTGCGACCCTGGTCATCTCCAATTCCTACGGTCATCAGAGCTACATGCAGCAGGCTGCTCAGGAATATCCGGACGTCACATTCGTTGCGGATACCGGCGACACTGCGGCTGTTTCCGGCCTTGACAACTTCAAGAATGCCTTTACGGCAGTGTATGAGTCCAGATATGTATCCGGTGTTGTGGCCGGCATGAAGCTGGCTGAACTGTCCGAACAGGGCCTGATCACAGAAGCCAACATGGACGCGGACGGCAATGTCAAAATCGGTTATGTCGGTGCTTTCCCGTATGCGGAAGTCGTTTCCGGCTACACAGCATTCTATCTTGGCGTCAAGAGCGTTGTCTCCAACGTCACAATGTACGTCAAGTATACAAACTCCTGGTTTGACCTGACAGCAGAAGCAACCGTTGCGGACGAACTGATGTCCCAGGGCTGCATCATCATCGGCCAGCACGCCGACTCCACCGGTGCCCCGAGCCAGCTGCAGAAGAACATGCAGGACAACAAGTACGGTTTCACAGCCTACTCTGTCGGCTATAACGTCTCCATGCTGGATGTCGCTCCGGATATCGCTCTGACCAGCGCTTCCAACGTCTGGGAGAAGTTCTACACATATGCCTTCACATGCTGGAAGAACGGCGAGGAAATCATGACTGACTGGACCGGCGGCTACAACGATGGTGCGGTTGAAATCACACCGCTCGGCACAGCCTGCGCCGAAGGTACCCAGGAAAGAGTTGACGCTGTCATCGACGCGATCAAGTCCGGCGACCTGAAGGTCTTTGACGCTTCCACATTCACAATTGACGGGGCTGTACCGACATCCATGCTGGGTGATGTCGACGCTGACTTCGAACCGGAAACAGAGTGCCTGATCGATGGTTACTTCCATGAATCCGAATTCAGAAGTGCTCCGTACTTCGCCGCCAGAATCGACGGCATCGTTGAATTGAACTGAGTTCAGACAATTTTGTATCGACAGACATTACAGGCTTCAACCCGAAGCCTGTAATGTTTATTACTACGCAGGAGGTGAAGCATGAACAGGATTGCCATATCCATGCGCGGCATCAACAAGCGCTTCGGCAAAAAGATCATCGCCAACAAGGACGTTGACCTGGATATTTATCATGGGGAAATCCTTTCCCTGCTGGGGGAAAACGGCAGCGGCAAGACAACCCTGATGAATATGCTCTCCGGGGTCTATTATCCTGACAGCGGGGAAATCCTGGTGGACGGGCAGCCGGTAACCATCACATCCCCGAAGGATGCCTATGATCTCGGCATCGGGATGATTCATCAGCATTTCAAGCTGATTGATATTTTCACTGCGCTGGAGAACATCCTGATCGGTTTGCCGAAAGACAATACGGAAAAGAAGTGCCGGCAGGAAGTCGGTGACATCTGTCAGCGGTACGGATTCGATATGGATCTGGACAAGAAGGTCTACGATATGACGGTGTCCGAAAAGGAAACCCTGGAAATCGTCAAGACACTCTACCGCGGGGCAAAGATCCTTATTCTGGATGAGCCGACGGCGGTGCTGACCCCGCAGGAAATCACCCGGCTGTTCACGATCCTGCGCAATATGCGGGACGACGGCAAGGCCATTGTCATCATTACGCATAAGCTCAATGAAGTCATGGAAATCTCCGACCGGATCACGGTCCTGCGCAAGGGGGAAAACATCGGTACAGTCATGAAGACAGAGACCGATGAACAGAAACTGACCGAGATGATGGTCGGTGAAAAGATCACCCTGGATATTGCCCGTGATTTCGTCGAAAACAAGGCCAAGCGGCTGGAAGTCAAGCATCTGACGGTGGAGAACAGCGATGGCAAGAAAGTCGTTGATGATGTCACTTTCGATCTTTACAGCGGAGAGATTCTCGGCATAGCCGGCATCTCCGGTTCGGGTCAGAAAGAACTTCTGGAGGCTATCATGGGCCTGCAGAAGTGTGAACCCGGCTCTTCCGTCGTCTATAACTCAACGGCGCACGGCGTCCATGAACTGGTCGGTCTCAGCACCCGCCAGATCATCCAGTACGGTCTGCACCTGGCCTTCGTTCCGGAAGACCGGCTCGGCATGGGCCTGGTCGGCAACATGGGCATGACCGACAATGTCATGCTCAAGCGTTACCGGAAGGGGAAGGGCCCGTTCCTGCACCGCCGGCAGCCGGAAGCGACAGCCATGAAGATCAAGGATGAACTCGAAGTGGTTACCCCGGCTCTGGATTACCCGGTCAGAAGGCTTTCCGGCGGCAATGTACAGAAGATCCTGGTCGGCCGTGAGATCAACAACAAACCCACGGTCCTGATGACGGCCTATGCTGTCCGGGGCCTGGATATCAATACTTCCTACGCGATTTACAACCTGCTTAATGAACAGAAGAAAAAAGGCGTAGCCGTTATTTATGTCGGTGAGGACCTCGACGTCCTGCTGGCCCTGTGTGACCGGATAATGGTGCTGTGTTCCGGCCGGATGAACGGCATGCTGGACGGCCGCACGGCAGAGAAAGAAGAAGTCGGTTATCTCATGACCCATCTGAAGGAGGAAGCATAATGGCAGAACATACCAGAGAACCTCTGATCCGGGTCAGAAAGAAGGATGAACCTGCGCTTCTGCAGAAAGCGGCAGTGATCCTGGCGGCCGTAGTCTGCGCCCTGCTGGTCTCGGCCCTGTTTATCTATTTTGTTACAAAACTGGATCCGATCAGTGTCTATACATCCATGGTCAAGGGCGCGTTCGGCACAAGCCGGCGGACCTGGATTACGATCCGTGACACCTGCCTGCTGCTGCTTATCAGCGTATCCCTTGCCCCGGCTTTCCGCATGCGGTTCTGGAACTGCGGCGCCGAGGGACAGATCCTGATCGGCGGTCTGACCACGGCAGCGTTCATGATCTACTGGGGCAATAAGGTCCCGACGGCTGTCCTGCTGCTCCTGATGGCGGCTGTTTCGGCTCTGGCAGGGGCCCTGTGGTCATATCTGCCGGCCGCTTTCAAGGCCAAATATGACACCAACGAGACGCTGTTTACCCTGATGATGAACTATGTCGCCATCCAGTTCGTGGAATTCTTTGTCGACTTCTGGGATAAGAAGCGCTCCCATTCCGTCGGGGTCATCAACATGAATACACAGGGCGGCTGGTTCCCGCAGGTCGGCGGTATGCAGTATGGCCTGAATGTGCTGATTGTGATCATTGTCACGGTCTTTATCTACGTTTACATGAAGTATTCCAAGCACGGTTATGAAGGGGCAGTGGTCGGTGAATCGGTGGCTACGGCAAAATATGCCGGCATCAACGTCCCGAAAGTCATCCGCAGGAATGTCCTGCTCTCCGGGGCCATTGCCGGTCTGGCCGGCTTTGTCGAAGTTGCCGGCATATCCCACACGATATCCAAGGAAACCGCCGGCGGGCGCGGCTTTACTGCCATCATTGTCTGCTGGCTGGCCAAGTTCAATCCGCTGGCTATGGTGATCATTTCAGCCTTTATCGTCTTCCTGAGCAAGGGTGCTTCCCAGATCTCCAGTGACTTCGGCCTGAATGAATACGCATCCAATATCATCACAGGCATTATCCTGTTCTTTATTCTCAGCGCGGAATTCTTCAACAGTTACAGCATATCCTTCGGACACGCGAGAAAGGAGGAACCGGAAGCATGAGTACAGCCCAGATTATCTCCTGGTTTGTGGCGGCCATTACCTTTGGAACCGTCATCATGTACGGCTGCATCGGGGAAACGATCAACCAGAAAGCCGGCGGCCTGAATCTGGGCGTGCCCGGCATCATGCAGATCGGCGGCATCGCAGCCCTGGCCAGCGCATTTATTTATGAAAGCAGCGCAGCCGCGCCAAGCCCGGCTGCGGGTATGATCATCACGCTGCTGGCAGCCCTGGCGGCTTCGGCCCTCGGCGGCCTGCTGTATGCGTTCCTGACGGTGACCCTGAAGGTCAACCAGAACGTCACCGGTCTGACCCTGACCATCTTCGGCACCGGGATTGCCAACTTCTTCGGCGGCAATATGATGAAACTGTCCGGCGGGGTCGGTACGATCTCCGTGGCGGCGACCTCAGGCGCGTTCCGGACAAAGCTGCCGGTGCTTTCCGGCATCAGCGGCTATGGTTCAATCATCTTCTCGCATGGCTGGATGGTCTATCTGGCCGTGATCATGGCCTTTGCGGCATCATACTTCCTGACCCGCACGAGGACCGGCCTGAATCTGCGCTCGGTCGGGGAGAACCCGGCAACCGCTGACGCGGCCGGCATCAACGTCACCCGGTACAAGTACCTGGCGGCGGTGATCGGCTGTGCCATCTGCGGGCTGGGCGGCCTGTTCTACGTCATGGACTATATTCAGGGCACATGGGCCAATGACTCGGCTATTGAGGCCCTGGGCTGGCTGGCGGTCGCTCTGGTCATCTTCACCAGCTGGAAGCCGCGGAACGCCATCTGGGGTGCATATCTGTTCGGCCTGTGCTACTGGGCCTATGTCTATATCCCAATCGGGATCTCCCGTTATCTGGCCATGAAGCTCAAGCTGGAGAATGTCACCTATATGCAGAATCTCTATAAGATGCTGCCGTATCTTGTGACGATTGTAGTGCTGTGTGTTGTCTCACGGCGCCGGAAACGTGAAAATCAGGCACCATCCTCCCTGGGACAAAGTTATTTCCGGGAAGAGAGATAAAAAAAGGTCTGCGCAGGCAGACCTTTCATTTGACATCAGCAGGATTACTTGTACGGCCATTCAACAGCATCGCTGATCGGGCATTCGTAGACTTCACCGTTCATGCTCTTTTCAAATTCTGCCTTGGCAGCAGCGAGCTTTTCCGGATGGGTCATGATGTCAAACGCAGCAATACCCATGATCTTTGCGGCTCTGATCATGCCCTTCATGCCGATGGAGTGACCGACACAGGCTGTGACAGCCCAGCTGTGACCCGGGGCCAGGGAAGCTTCCGTGCATTCCGAAACCATGAAGCCCGGGCAGATATGTTCAACATCGCCATAGTCCGTGGAGCCAAAGACATCGTTGTTCAGCAGGGTCTGGTCTTCGTAGTCCAGCGGCAGGGTGCCTTCCTTGTACTGCGGGAACTTCTGGTTGATTTCATCGGCGTATTTCTTTTCTTCATCGGTGAAGTCTTCCAGCGGGACAATGGCTCTGGCATCCTGGACGGCCTGGGCCAGAACATGGTTCGGCAGGGTCGGGTAGATGCCGCCGAGGCTGATGATCTTCAGCTCTGTGTCTGTCATATGGGCAGCGCCTTCCGCACACTTGACGACTCTCTGGTAAGCGTCAACAGTTGCTTTTCTGGAAAGGGCCCGGATGAAGTACTTGACGGATGCGTGTTCCGGGACGATGTTCGGGGCCAGGCCGCCGTCAAGATAAATGTAGTGCATGCGGACGTCATCGGTAACATGTTCGCGCAGGAATTCTGTACCGATGTTCATGAGCTGGGCAGCATCAAGGGCGGAACGGCCCATGTGCGGGGCGCCGGCAGCGTGGGACGTCCGGCCGGAGAATTCGAAGATGACGCCTTCAACACCGGTGAATGTACCGAGCGTTTCGTGGCTGCTGTTGCTTGGATGCCAGGCATATGTGAAGTCACATTCCTTGAACGCGCCGGCCCTGGCCATGAAGCCCTTGCCGGTCAGCTGTTCTTCTGCCGGGCAGCCGTAGAAGATGACTGTTCCTTCCGCGCCGGCTTCTTCCAATGCGGCTTTCAGGCCGATGCAGGCACCGAGGCACCCGACCCCGAGCAGGTTGTGACCGCAGCCGTGGCCGATGCCGCCTTCAACGATCGGCTTCTGATACGGGACAAGATCCTGTGAGAGACCCGGCAGGCAGTCATATTCCGCCGCAAAGCCGACAACCGGCTTGCCGGAACCCCAGACGGCCCGGATGCAGGTCGGCATGCCATAGGCACCGACTTCCACATCGAATCCATTGTTTTTGAGCGCTTCTGCAGTCCAGGCAACTGCCTTGACTTCGGTCCAGCCCATTTCCGGGTTCTCCCAGATCTTAGTCGCAAGATCGATGAGTTCATCAGCGTGATCATCGATGACCTTAATGATTGTTTTTTCCATAATGGATCCTCCTGTTTTTTGCATTATAACAGATATCAACTTTATCGTTTTATATATTATAAAAAAACCGGCATTATTCCATGCCGGTATTCTGCTGGCCCAGGAAAAGGCCTGATATCTGCTCTGCCAGTTCCTCCTGGTCGGCGTGATTGTTCAGCAGATCCGTGAAGATGATGTTGAATTCCGCCCCGGCAAAGGCCAGCAGCAGGATCCGGTCTTTTTCCCCGCGGATGTCATTCTGGTGGATCTGCAGCAGACTGCGGTTCAGAAGATCCAGGAACAGAAAGCCGAGACCCGAGCGGTTCAGCACTGTCAGCAGGGGGATATACGGCTGGATGTGCCGGAAGACCATGATCAGGCGATCTTCGGTAAACCGCTCAGACATGGAGGCGACCGGATGCTGGTTATGGAAATCCATCATGAGCCGGTAGATGTAGTTTTCAATGATCTCTTCCTTGCAGGTATAGTTCCGGTAATAAGTGGCCCGGCCGACCCCGGCATGATTGACCAGTTCAGTGACTGTGATTTCCGAAAACGGTTTCCGGTTCATCAGTTCAAAGAGGGCCTGGGTGAGACTGTTTTCAACGACTTCATGGTCTTTGGTATGGTAATTCATAGACAAAACCCCGCATTCTGTATCGCAATGCCGGCGCACAGACCGTCACTCATACGATACAATCTGTATTGCATTCATTATAACGGAGTTCAGACAGAAAGACGATGGAGAAGACAGCGATTATTACCGACAGTAATTCCGGCATGCCGGCAGAAGAAGCAGAACGTTACAACGTGCTGGTTGTGCCGATGCCGGTGCTGATCAACGGTAAGGAATATTTTGAAAATGTGGATATCTTCCAGGGGGAGTTTTTTCACATTCAGAAGGATGATGCCAACATCATCACGACATCACAGCCCTCGGCCGGTTATCTTGCCAGACTGTGGAAGGAAACCCTGAAAGAATATGACTCGATTGTCTATATTCCCATGTCAAGCGGTCTTTCTTCTTCATGCCAGACCGCCGGGATTCTGGCCGGGGATTATGACGGCCGGGTCCAGGTGGTGGACAATCACCGGATTTCGGTAACCATGTACCAGTCCGTGCTGGATGCCTGCACACTGCGGGCGCAGGGGCACACCGCGGCTGAAATCAAGACAATTCTGGAGGCGGAAGCAGCCAACTCCAGCATTTATATTATGGTTGATACGCTGAAGTACCTGGTGAAGGGCGGCCGCATTACCCCGGCTGCGGCAGCGATGGGCTCACTGCTGCATATCAAGCCGGTGCTGCAGATCCAGGGCGGGGCGCTGGATACTTTTCAGAAGTGCCGGGGCGAGCACAAGGCCCGCAAGGTCATGCTGGAAGCGATGCGGCATGATCTGGACACCCGTTTCAAGGAAGAAGCGGAACGCGGTGAAATGGCGCTTTATTATTCCTGCTGCGGGATCAGCCGGGAAGAAGAGGCGGCCTGGCAGGCCGTAATTCAGGAAGCGTTCCCGGAATTCACTGTGCGCGGAACGCCGCTCTCCATGAGCATTGCCGTGCATATCGGCCCGGGTGCGCTGGCCATTGCATGTGCAAGAAAGATCTGACAGGCAATGCCTGTTTTTTTTGTAGTAAGTGTTGGCTAACTGACTGCTATAATGATACGGAAAGGAGACCGTATTATGAAATACCATAAACTGTTTGCCTGGCTGACGATCTTCTGCTTTCTGGCAGCGATGATCACCGGCTACGAAAAGAAATAAAGGAGACTCCAAATGAAAAAGTTTATCATTGACCGCTCTTTCTGGGATCTGTTCCCGGAGGCGACCATTGGCGTCATGCTGCTGCGCGGGTACGAAAATGCCGAAGAGTCGCCGCAGGAACTGATCGATATGCTGGCGGAAAGCAACCGGCAGGCAGCCAGGTACCTGACCGCGGAAAACTTCAGCGACAATCCGGTTGTGCAGGTCTGGCGCCAGGCGTTCCGCAAATTTAAGACCAAGAAAGGGGTCCGCTGCAGCATTGAAGCCCTGTTGAAGCGCTCCACCGGTGAAAACCCGGTGCATACAATCAACCCGTTGGTGGACATCTATAATTCTGCCATCCTGCGGTACGCGCTGCCGGTAGGTTCGGAAGACATGGATACGTTTGTCGGCGACCTGCGGCTGACGATCACAGAGGGCGGCGATGATTTCCATCTAATTGGTGAGGAGGAAAGCAATCCTTCACTGCCGGGGGAACTGGTCTACAAGGATGATGCCGGCGCTGTCTGCCGCTGCTTCAACTGGCGTGACGGTCAGCGCACCATGATCACAGGCCGGACCAGAAACGCGTTCATGATTATCGAGAATCTGGAACCGGAACGCGTGGATGATC
>JAFRHT010000074.1 GCA_017433125.1 Solobacterium sp. | reverse complement strand
CCATTTCAGACTATATCTATTACTACAATCATCAGCGTATCAAAGAACGTTTAAAAGGCCTCACTCCTCTCGAATGGAGAGAAATGAGGTCTCTGGTTCAAATCTAATATTTATCTGTCCAACTTTTGGGGATCAGTACAGAAAGACCGGCATTTTATGATATGATGCATAATAACAGGGGGACTTTGTATGCTGAAGGTGATTGTAGCGGACAATTATGAAGAGGTAAGCAGAGAGGCTTTCAGAATTGTCAAGGAGACGGTCAAGATTCTGCCGGCGCCGGTTCTCGGTCTGGCAACCGGATCAAGCCCGATTGGCCTGTATAAGAAAATGATTGCCGACCACAATGCGGAAGGAACGTCATATGACAAGGTACGGACATGGAATCTTGATGAGTATATAGGCCTGCCGCGCAGTCATGATCTGAGTTACTGGACCTTCATGCACGAAAATCTCTTTGAGGGTATCGATATTCCCGAGGAGAATGTCCATATCCCATATGGTGATACGGAAGAACCTGAAACAGAATGTGCGAAGTATGAAGAGAGCCTGAAAGATGTAATGATTGATCTGCAGGTACTCGGAATCGGCGCGGACGGCCACATCGGCTTCAATGAACCGGGGACACCTTTTGATTCTCTGACCCATGTCGCCGACCTTGCCGAACAGACCCGCCGGGACAATGCCCGCTTCTTTGAAAATGATATTGACCAGGTGCCGAAACAGGCAATCACGATGGGGCTTGGAACAATCATGCGGGCCCGGAAGATCCTTGTGATAGCGACAGGTACGAATAAGGCAGACGCGGTGTACGGCATGCTCAGGGGACCGGTGAGCGAGGACTGCCCGGCAAGCATCCTGCAGAATCACGAAGATGTCACGGTGATCCTTGACAAAGCAGCCGCCTACAGGCTCTGAGCAATTGCGTTGACGAAATTATATTTTATGCAATAATTATCACGGAATGAAGGAGGAATATACTCATGAGAATTATTGAAAACAAAGCAGAATACGAACAGCTTCTCAAGGACAGCAAGTCTGTCTTCGTTGACTTCTACGCTGACTGGTGCGGCCCGTGCAAGATGGTCAGCCCGCTGGTTGAAAAGCTTGCTGAAAAGCACACGGATGTTGCCTTCGTCAAGGTCAACGTCGACAACACACCGGATATCGCCGCCATGTACGGCATCATGTCCATTCCGACTCTGATCGGCTTCAAGGATGGCGAAGTTGCCGGTTCCATCATCGGCTTCCAGCCGGAAGGCGTGCTGGAACAGCTGGTTGCCAGGACAAAGTAAAACACCGGATTGAAAGAGGCAGAAATGCCTCTTTTCTATTTCCGTACGGAAAGCAGACGGATCATGTATAATTGTTGCGATGGAACATATACTTCGGAATCTTCTCCGCATCGGCATCGTCAGCATATATCCGGCAGTTCTGCTGCTGTCCTTTTTTCTGCTGAAAAGAAAAGAAACCTGGCGGGCCGTCATGCGGGATTACGGGAAGCGGATCATGCTGAACACACTGATCATCGGGACAGTGCTCGGCCTTGGCATTTTTATTTTTTTCCGGCTGGAAGACACCGTTTATGCATATGACTATGCCTGGCACTGGACAAGGGTGCTGCAGCTGCGGGAAATGTTTTTTGAGAACCCGCAGGGCATCCTGCCGCTGATCCAGCAGTCATTGCTGCGGGACGACTATACATACCTGCCGGCACTGCTGACATTTCCCTCCAGCATCCTGAATACCGGCTACGGCTTCTTCTGCCTGACCAACATGGCCGCGTACTATCTGCCGTTCATGATGATCATGCAGCTGCTCTATTTCCGATACTGTTCCGGTCAGAAGTGGTTGCCGGTCGGCGCTGCGCTGGTCTTTTATCCGGTTTACTACACGATTTTCTTCGGGGAAGTGGATCTCGGCGGAATGGTCTTTCTGGCCATGATCTATGTCCTGGTATTGTTTGAAGATTTTGAGAAGATTGATCTGATTGACAATCTCAGTGTGAATCTGTACGGCTTTCTGATGATTTTCTTCCGGCGCTGGTATCTGTATTCGCTGGTTGTTTTCTATCTCTGCTATGTAATCAAATTCCTGTTTTATTACCATTTCAGGCCGTTTACGGCAAAGGCGGGAAAAGACTTTGCCCGGATGATCCTGTCCGGCCTGGTCCTGCTGGCCGTGCTGCTGCTGTTCTACCGGCCGTACGTCATGCGGATTCTTGGCAACAACTATTCAGAAGACTTTGCCTACAACAACAAAGAAGGTAAACTGTCCGGCTTTATCAATTACCTGTCACCGGTGATGACGGCTGTGTGCCTGCACGGCGTGTGGATGCTTGCCCGGCTGCATAAACGGGAACCGCTGGTCATTATACTTATGACAATCATCGTGCCGACGGCGCTCTTCTGGAGCATCCAGTCATATGAATATCATCATTACTGCATCATCCTGCCGTCCCTGACGATCCTGTTCGGATACGGGCTGTATCATTTCATCCGGCCGGCAGTCCGCTGGGGACAGATGTTTATCTATGCTGTGCTGCTCTGCCAGGTGGTCCTGATCTTTTATCCGAACCGGATCGATTTCCCGCTGTTTACCGCGCTGAAAAAGAATCCTGAAAAACTCGAATATAAGCAGGATATGGCGGATTTCGCCTGGTGGCTGCGGGAACGGGGCGGGGAAGGCATGTACTTCTATCTGTCGAGCGGCTCGGCCGTACTGAATGAGGACATGATCCGTAATTCAATCCTGCCGGACATTCATCCCCCGCTGCTCTATCAGGCTGTTCTGGATATCCGGGATGGCTTCCCGCACAACCTGGGCGAACTCAGCTATGTCATTACAATCGACCCGATCCAGTATATCGATCCTGATTATCAGCACATGTATGACATCATCACCGAAGCGGTCTGGCATGAACCGCTGGTCCAGGCTGTATACACACCGGTGCACGAACGCACGATTGCCGGGCTGAAGCTGACAGTATATCAGCGGACGGGGGAATACACGCCGGAAATCAAACAGTATTTCTACGACAGGATGCTGGAATACTATCCGGATAAAAGGGAGTATTTTGCCTATATTCTCGAATAATCCCGGCGGTTTAGAATAATTAAACAAAAAGTTTAAAAAAGTGTTGCAATCCGCGGCACTTTTTATATAATGATCTGGGTTTCATAATCAGAAAAGAAATGTTTAGAATTGCTAAACAAGGAGGCTGCCATGGACATTGGAAAAAGAATCCGCCAGCTGCGTATCAAAAATGATCTGACGCTGGAGGAACTGGCCAGCCGGACAGAACTGACGAAAGGTTTTCTGTCCCAGCTGGAACGCAATCTCGCTTCACCGTCCATCCAGACACTGGAGGACATCACGGAGGCGCTGGGCACAACCATGTCCACGTTCTTTGCCGAGGAAGACGACAGCAAGGTCGTCTTCACCCAGGCAGACGCTTTCCTGGATGAGCAGGCGACGCAGACCATTCACTGGATTGTGCCGAATGCCCAGAAGAATGACATGGAACCGATCCTGCTGGAACTGCAGCCGGGCGCCCAGTCCAAGCACATTGATCCCCACGAGGGTCAGGAAATGGGCTACGTGCTCAACGGCAGGATCTATCTGGTCCGCGGACAGGACAGAAAGGGGAGTCTTGTACGCAAAGGTGAAACATTCTACATCAGCGGTGATGCCAGCCATTATCTGGAAAACCGTTCAGACCGTCCGGCCAGTGTGCTCTGGATCAGCACACCGCCGATTTTCTAGGAGAGGGACAGATCATGAAAAAACTCGTTCAGGTAAAAAATCTCGTCAAGACATTCAATAACCAGGTGGTGCTGAAGGGCATCTCCCTGGATATTGAAGAGAATGAATTCGTCACCCTGCTGGGCCCGTCCGGCTGCGGCAAAACCACACTGCTGCGGATCATCGCCGGCTTCCTTGATCCGGATGAAGGACATGTGCTGATCGATGGACAGGATATCGCCGGGATTCCGGCCTACAAGCGGGATATCAATACCGTTTTCCAGAGATATGCGCTTTTCCCGCACCTGGATGTATACAACAACATTGCTTTCGGCCTGCAGATCAAGAAGGAACCAAAGGATATCATTGACCAGAAGGTCAGACGTATGATTTCCCTCGTCGGCCTGGAAGGCTTTGAACACCGGGATGTCTCCCTGATGTCCGGCGGCCAGCAGCAGCGGGTTGCCATTGCCAGGGCCCTGGTCAATGAACCCAAGGTCCTGCTGCTGGATGAACCGCTGAGTGCCCTTGACAAGAACCTGCGCAAGGAAATGCAGCTGGAACTCAAGCAGATCCAGCAGGAAGTCGGCATTACCTTCATCTTCGTCACCCATGACCAGGAAGAAGCACTGACCATGTCCGACAAAATCGTCATCATGAAAGACGGTGAAATCGAACAGATCGGCACGCCGACGGAAGTATACAATGAACCGATCAATGAATACTGTGCCCGCTTCATCGGTGACTCGAACATCATGGACGGCATCATGAAGAAGGACTACCTGGTCCACTTCGATGACAATGACTATGAATGTGTTGACCATGGCTTCCATGACAATGAACCGGTGGATGTTGTCATCCGGCCGGAAGACATCGATATCGTGGAGCGCAACCGCGGTCTGCTGAACGGTGAAGTGAAATCCGTACTGTTCAAGGGCGTGCATTACGAAGTGATTGCCGAGACCTCATCCGGCACTTCCAAGACCGTCACCCTGCATGTGACCGGCGAACATGACGTGGTCAACGAAGAGGCGCATGAACGGATCAGCGCGTCCGGCTTCACCATGGACATCGAGGACGTCCCGTCCCTGACCACCAGTGAGGCGATCACCAGAGCCAATGCCCAGGCCTGGAATGACGATGATGACTATGTTTCCCTGACCAAGGTCAGCTATGACGTCAAGGAAGAGGTCGGCACCTATCACTGCACATTTGCGACAGAGAAGGGCACCAGCATCACCGTCAACATCCATGTCGTCCGGCCGGCTGCCGTTGAAGACAAGGAACACGAAGAAGCGATCCAGGCCTTCGACTTCTACAAGACCGTAGAGGAAATCAAGGAGTCCGTGGCCCTGGACACCGACCTGATCCGCTGGGCCGACGCCGCTGCCTGGAACCTTGAAGATGATTCCCGGGTTGAAATCTGGGATGTCAAATATGACTTCGACGATGAAAACATCAAGGAAGGTGACTACCAGGTAACCTTCTCCACCCAGGGCCGTGAGCTCAAGATCGAAACGACCGATCACATCCGTGAGGGACAGAGGATCGGTCTGCGCTGGAATCCGGAAGACATCCACGTCATGAGAAAGATGGTGTAAGCATGAAGAGTTTCAGCAAGATGGTCTATCCGTATATTGTCTGGGCCTTCGTCATGATTGTCCTGCCGATGGTCATGATTGTGCTCTATGCCTTCACGGTCAAGGGCAATTCGGTACTGACCTTCCAGTTCACAGTGGACAACTTTGCCCGCTTCTTCCGGGATACGATCTTTCCGACCGTGCTCTGGCGAAGCCTGAAGATGGCCTTTATCACCACCGGCCTGTGCATTCTGATCGGCTATCCGACAGCGTATATCTTTGCCAAGATGAAGCCGAATAACCAGGCAATCATGATCCTGCTGGTCACGCTGCCGATGTGGATCAACGTGCTGGTCAGAACCTATGCCTGGAGAGGACTGCTCGGCTATGTGGACTTCAGCACCGAGATGCGGGTCTATGTCGGCATGATCTACAACTTCATGCCCTTCATGATTCTGGAAATCTATACTTCACTGTCCAAGATCGATCCGAACCTTATCGTCGCCTCCCATGACCTGGGGGCCAACGATGCCGAAACCTTCAGAAGGGTAATCCTGCCGCTGTCGCTGCCCGGTGTGGTGAGCGGCATTACCCTGGTCTTCCTGCCGGCGGTCTCGAGCTTCTTTATCCCGAAGTTCCTCGGCGGCGGCCAGTATGTACTGATCGGCAACCTGATTGAAGACTACTTCATCACGTCCGGTGACTGGAACTTCGGTTCGGCGATCAGCCTGATCATGGCGATCATCATCCTGATTTCGATGTATGTCATGCGCAAGCTGGATCATGAGAACAAGGAGGTGCTCGACTGATGGAACACAAGACAAAACTGTACGAGCGCATCTATGTGG
>JAFRHT010000073.1 GCA_017433125.1 Solobacterium sp. | reverse complement strand
TGACTCTCTCGTCAGTTCTTTCCATAAATTCTTGACGTTTCGTTGCTTAATTCCTGTTCAGTTTTCAAAGATCACTGCTTCGGCTTTCTTCCTTACCTCAGCAAATCAAGAGTTTACTACTTTCCAAATTGACTGTCAACAGTTTTTTTCAGAAATTTATGAGTCCTGATTTTCTGACGTCCGGTTTTTCCGAGCGCTTTGTTATACTACCACATTTATTTTGTTTGTAAACCCCTGATTTTGATTTTTTTCAGCTCTTTTTTTCAGTGTACGGTTCATCTTCCTCAGAGCTTTTCATCCGGCGGTACTGACGGTAATACCGTTCAATACATTCATCATTGAATGGATCTTCCCGGTTTTCCATTTTCGTCAGCAGCTCCTGCATCTGGCGCCTGAGAATATCCCGGATCTCATCCGGATAGCCCATCAGATCAGCGTGCATGGCATATTCATTCTCGTCCAGAATCTGATAGGTATGATCCGGATACAGTTTAACATCCAGGTCATAATCGATATTCTTGATGGCTTCACCGTCATACAGACTCGGCGAGGCCAGGTTGACATAGAAGAAGATGCCGGTCTTGCGGATCATGGAAATCACATTGTACCAGCGGTCTGTCCAGAAAAAACACACAGCAGGTTCACGGGTAAACCAGCGGCGGCCGTCAGCCTCGATGACCCAGGCCTTGTCTGTTACCGCCACATAGTGCGTTTCGTCCGCTTCCAGCACAAAACCGCGGCACCACGTACGATGCAGTGATCCGTCATGCTTGAAACTCTGAATATATACTTCTTTTCCCGGTACCGGCTTCATCTGTTCTGCCCTTTCTGCACGTCATATTGTATACCATACAAACAGAAAAAAAGTGCAAATTTGAATCTGCACTTTTCCAGGCGGATACTCAGTTCATGAATCTGGCTTTCTGCAGACGGTTGATCAGCAGCGGTACAACCACCGCGCAGACAACCGCTGTTACCAGATTGTACCAGAGATTGTAATTCAGGGAATAGATCCACGCCGGCACCGATCCTGCCGCGGCCCCTTCCGGCCAGTAATAGACCCCGGACAGCACGTTGGACGCATACTTCAGGAACATCGAGATGATTACACCGGTCAGGAACCGGTTCTTTCCCCGGCCGCCAAACAGGCTGGCGATGCCGACCGCAATCAGCGGGATGAAGTAGTCAAGAGCATACTGCATCGGATTCAGGAACCATCTGTTGCTGCCCATGACAAAGGTGATCAGCCACGACAGCATGGCAACGCCGATGCCGTATTTCCAGCCCAGATGCCACGAGGCAATGAACACGGCAATCAGTTCGATTTCAATTGAGCCGCCGTTCGGCATCTGCAGGAACGGAATGAAGTTCCCTGCGGTTTTCAGCACCACATACAGTGCCGCGTAAAGGGCCATATAGGCCAGAAGCTTCGTCTGATTTCTGGTTTTCATAATAAAACACCTCCATTCGAAGGCGTAAGGGTCAGATTTTGAACTCCCTACGCTAGCATAACCTAGATCAGGTGATAAGGGTTCTATCTCAGCATTTACATGCGCCCCTGTTCACAATTTATATTATAGCACCGTTATTTCCGGTTTCCAGAGAACAGAAACTGTTTCCGCAGTTTTTATACTTGTAATATATGGTATAGTACATTTTATGGAAACTATGATCATTAAAGAAATTGAGGCTCTCCTTGAAGAGCCGGACCTGATTGCCGCCTTGGCAAATGTCAGTGCCTGCATCAAGATGAACTATGAGAATCTCAACTGGGCCGGATTCTACCTGGTCCGGAACGGCGAACTGGTGCTTGGCCCCTTCCAGGGAAAACCGGCGTGCACGCATATTCCCTTTGACAAGGGGGTCTGCGGGGCATGTTACCGCGAGCAGGCCGTCCAGCGGGTAGACGATGTCTTTGCCCGGCCGGAACACATTGCCTGTGACGCGGACAGCCGCAGTGAACTGTGTGTGCCGATTCTGGTCAATGGCGCCGTCGTCGGGGAAATCGATCTGGACGCGCCGATCAAGTGCCGGTTTACGGAAAAGGAGGAAAAAGAAATGCTGCAGGCAGCGGAAGCCATCGCTTCAGCATGGGTGCAGCATCACTGGTCTGTCTAACGGTACAAGTCGTATACCACGGTTTTTTCGAAATATTCGGTTGCTTCGTCAATGGCATCCACAGCCGAGAAGAAGCTGACCGGGCAGTTGTTGAGCATGGTTCTGCGGACCATGCCTTTCTTTTCCATGATCGCGCCGATCTTCTCAAACTCACTGTTGTCCAGAGCGAGGTCAAGGTATTTGCGCCAGCGGTTTTCCTCACCCTCGGCCGCTGCCGCGCAATCCACCCGGATCGGCCGGCAGTCGGTGCGGTATTCCGCCAGGTGCATGCAGGTGCATTTGTCATACCCGGTGCCGATCAGCAGCACATGGCCGCGCAGTTCATACAGCCGGGCTGTCGGTGATTCCTCTGCCAGCGGGAAATGAATGGACTGCCGGTTGCACAGCAGCCGCGCGTACTTGCCCCAGGCTGCGTAGGACAGCGACGGATGACCGGAATAAACCACGCCGTTGCGGTGCCGGAAATTTTCCGGAATCGCTCCCATATACTGAATATCCGTATTCTCAGGGTGATAGGGCGGGGTATTGTCCCGCAGGACCTGCCACAGCGACGGATCCACCGGCGGATTCTCCCAGCCGCTCGGGTCAGTATTGTCCCCGGTCTGCATCGGCATCAGGATCGTGCCGCTGTCACCGCACAGTTCCATCAGGGCATCCACAACCGTCCGGGCTCCGCCCGCCACATAGCCCAGGGCAGAAAGTGAAGAATGCACTTCAATCACCATCCCGCTCCTGGCCCCTACGGCGTTCAGGGCAACCAGCAGGCTGTCTTTTGTCACGATCTGCCGAATTGTCTGCTGGTTTTTCATATCCTTTCCCCTTTCGTGTGTCTGTGTCTTTCCATACTCAGGAAGTCACCTTCCGGCTGCGCCGCAGATGTTCCATCAGTTCTTCTGTTACCCGGTCCAGGCCGGCTTCCGTAAACGTGCCGGTTTTCAGCATCATATACCCGGTCATCAGGCTCTTCTTAAAGGCTTCGGTATCTTCCGGCCGGACCTGTGCCATGTCCAGTGAATTGCAGGCCATGATCACCTGCTGCAGCAGCACGGCTTTCTGCATGACCATGTGCTCCTGCGCTGTTTCCTGCAGCACCCGGGACAGCGGCCAGTGCCGGTTGTTATCCGTCAGGGCTACCTTGATCACATCAAAGTCACCGGTTACGGCCTCGATCTGGCGGAGCAGCTCCACCAGTTCTTCCCGGGACAGATCTGCCATCAGCAGATATTTTTCATCCGAACCGGCATGCGGTCCGCGGTGTTCATCCATTTTCTCAAACAGTGTTTCCAGCGGTTCATCCAGGCAGGTATCGTCCACAATCCCGGTCGCAATTCCGAGGCTGTCCGCAGCCGCCCGGCAGACTGCCAGATCCTGCCAGTCAATGCCGTAAAAAAGTATCTTTTTCATTGTTCTCTTTTCCCTGTTATTCATGATAATCGGTCTTTCCCGATGAATCAATTTGGTTCTGTTTTTTTTGCCGTTCGATTATAATAAATACCAGAAAGGTTATGTATGGCAATGAAAATATATCAGTCTGCTGAAGATTATCTTGAAACGATTCTTTTCCTGCAGGAAAAGAACGGCTATGTCCGCTCTGTCGATATTGCCCAGGACCGCGGTCTGAGCAAGCCGAGTGTCAGCGTGGCCATGAAGAAGCTGCGTGAAAACGGCTATATTCAGATGGACCGCGACGGTTCAATCAAACTGCTTGAACCGGGGTATGAAATTGCCCGGCGGACAGCGGAACGGCATCACCTGCTGACCAGCCTGTTCATTGCGCTCGGTGTGGATCCGGAAACTGCCGAAGATGATGCCTGCAAAATCGAGCACGACCTGAGCGGTGAAACATTCGACCGGATCAAGGACTACGTTTCAAAAGCCGGTATCAAAACAGAATAGCAGCACGAAAAAAAGCCGGTTGCCCGGCTTTTTTCATGCCTTCAGCTTTTTCAGTTCCGCGCTGACCGCAGCCAGAATCACTGCGGTTTTTTCAGGATCGAGGTCAACGCCTGTCTCCGCCGGGTCTTCAATCAGCCGGCGCGGTTTGCCGAGATCCTTGTCTTTCATGAAATCCAGGCCGATCGGCGGCAGATCCAATTCGGTCTTGCCGGTGATGACACCATAATCAGCGGCTGCGATCAGATAGTCACCGTAAAGGGAAGCGTGTTCGCCATCCTTCCAGTACAATTCGATCTCCGGGTGCTCCTTCTGCAGTTTCTGCCAGGCCAGGCCGACCGGGGAAAGCAGGGATCCGGTTTCCGCCGCCAGCTTTGTATAGCAGTCAATCATCTTGGCCTGGTTCTCCGGGAATCTCTTTTCTGCCCAGGTCATGACAATCACCGGGACCGTGCCGGCTGTCCGGCACATTTCGATAATCCGCTTGGCATTGGTGAAGGTGCTTTCCACTTCCGGGAACGGGTGGGCACCCTGCTGGATTACACAGTAGTCATAGCCGCCGTAGAGAATGTTGAACCGGGTGGCAAAATATTCGTCCATATGCCAGTCCAGATACTTGCCCGGATAAGCCAGCATGGTGACATCCGGCTTTGCCCCGTCTGTTTCACAGAACCGGGCAAACAGTTCCGGCATGTCATTGAAGAAAGTGTGGCTGTTGCCGATAAACAATACTCGCATAACTCCTCCTCGGTGCACCGTTCTGCACACATACCTATGCGGTTCTTATATAGATTTATAATACATTAAAAAACATACAAAACGGGAGAAAACGCCTGATTGACGAATCCCGGAAGATGACATACGCTGAAGGTAACAGATGGAGGATAATCATGAAGATCATTAAGAATGCCCAGGTCTATTCACCGGCTCCCCTGGGCAAAAAAGACATTCTCATTGAGGGTGAAAAAATCGTTCGTCTCGCCGATGCAATCAATGAATATGACGGTATTGACGAGGTCGAGAAAATCGACGCCGGCGGCCATACGGTTGTACCGGGCTATCTGGACATCCATGAGCACATTACCGGCGGCGGCGGTGAAGGCGGTCCGACAACCAGAGTACCGGAATCCCAGCTGTCCGTCATTGTCGGCAGCGGCGTGACAACCGTTGTCGGCCTGCTTGGTACAGACGGCATTTCCCGCAGTCTCGAAAACCTGCTGGAAAAGACAAAGTCCTACAATGAACTCGGCATCACCTGCTTCATGCTGACAGGTTCCTACGGCCTGCCGACCGTCACCCTGACCGGTGACGTGGAACGCGATATCATGCTGTTCAGCCAGATCATCGGTGTCAAGACATCCATGTCCGACCACCGCAGCTCCAATATTACCGGCGAAGAACTGATCCGTCTTGCTACAGCCGCCAGACGCGGCGGTCTGCTGTCCGGTAAAGCCGGCTTCACCTGCATCCACATGGGTGACAGCCCGCGGAAGCTGGAACCGCTGTTCTATGCCATCGATCATGCCGATGTGCCGATTTCCAAATTCCTGCCGACCCACATGACCAGAAACCCGGGTCTGTTTGAAGAAGGCATCGAATTCATGAAGCGCGGCGGCTTCATCGATGTCACCGCCGGCGAGACCATTGAAGACAACCGGAAGGTGGCGGACATGCTTGTTCATGCCTTTGCCGAAGCCGGTTATGACAACATGACCATGACCAGTGACGGCTACGGTTCCATGCCGAAGTTCAATGAAAAGAAAGAACTCATCGGCCTGACCTACAGCACCCCGAAGTCCCTGCACCAGCTGATCAAAGTGCTGGTCAAGGAAAAGGATGTACCGCTGGAAGAAGCCCTGAAGCTGCTCACCATTACCCCGGCCAGAGTCATCAACCAGACCGGGATCAAGGGCACCATCGCAGCCGGTGCCGATGCTGACCTCATCATCTATGACGATGACATGGAAGTCGATACAGTCTTTGCCCGCGGCAGACTGGCTGTCGATCACAAGAACATCCTGATGAAGGGAAAATTCGAATAAGCCGAAAAGAAAACGGCTGTCCGGAGTCAATCCGGACAGCCTTTCTTTAATTTATTACAGGAGTTTGGCAAGTTCATCCGCTGACAGATTGTCATTGCTGGCCTTGCCGTAGTAGTCAAACACAATATTCAGGTCATGATCAAAGACAAACGTTGCCGGCAGCTGCAGCTCCTCGCCTTCGTAAACACCATGGGTCAGGCCGGCAGCTTTGACAATTGCCCGCTTGGCTGCCCATTTCTCGGAATTGAAGTCATGCAGTTCATCCTTATCCTTCGCGACCGGAATCTCGAATTCGAGGTACAGTTCCCGGTCCGGATCACAGATCACATCAAACGGCAGCGGGAAATCCTTTGTTTCATCCGCTACCCGCTGCGGATCCGACTGCAGCACGATCAGCATCTGCCCGCCGGTCTCCTTGATCTTTTCGTAGTTCAGTGCGTACTGCCGGATTTCGAACTGGCAGCTGGTGCAGCCCAGATAGCGGAGAAAAACCAGCGCCGTCTTGCCGGGAACCTGCCGGACGGTTTCCCCTAGGGTGCGGCCGGTTTCGAATGGAGTGCGGAATGTGAAGTCACGCATCACATCCCCAGTGTGTAATTTTGTCATGCTTCTTTTCCTCCTTATTTTTCCAGCAGCCGGATCAGCGCGTTGCCGCATTCCTGCGTCGAAGCCGTTCCGCCCAGGTCAATGGTCAGTGAATCTTTTGTTTCCACCATGGTCTCAATGGCTTTCATGATTTTTCCTGCCCACGCGTCATGGCCGAAGAATTCCAGCATGTCCGCCACGGAGCGGATCATCGCCAGCGGGTTGGCAATACCCTGGCCGGCAATATCGGGAGCCGAGCCGTGAATCGGTTCGAACATGGACGGATACTTCCGTTCCGGGTTCAGATTGGCACCGGATGCCAGACCCATACCGCCGGAGATCGCCGCGCCAAGATCCGTCAGGATGTCCCCGAACAGATTGGAAGCCACCACGACCTGGAAGCGTTTCGGATCCTTCACCATGAACATGCTGGCCGCATCAACCAGGAATGTCTGGGTCTTCACATCGGGATATTCCTTCCCGACTTCCGCAAATACCTGATCCCAGAAAACCATGGAATAATTCAGCGCGTTGCCCTTGGAAATCGAAGTCAGCGTCATCTGCTTCTTCCGCGCCAGTTCATAAGCATACCGCATGATCCGCTCACAGCCCATCCGTGAGAAGACGCCGTTCTGGATAACAACTTCCTGCGGTGTGTCCGGATACAGCCAGGCACCGCTGCCATGGTATTCCCCTTCACTGTTTTCCCGGATGAAAATCATGTTGATGTCTTCCGGTTTTGCGTCTTTCAGCGGGCAGGGTGCGCCTGGCATCAGCTGCACCGGCCGCACATTGACATACTCGTCAAAGCCATGCCGGATCCTGAGCAGCAGATCCCGCAGCGAGATATGATCCGGCACCCCTGGATAGCCTACGGCCCCCAGCAGGATCGCGTCATAGTCCTTCAGGATATCCATGCCGTCTGCCGGCAACATTTCCCCGTGTTCCAGATAATACTCACAGCCCCACGGGAATTCGGTAAAACAGAACCTGATTTCCGGGTCCAGCTCCGCGATCTTTTCCAATACCCTGATTCCTTCGTACATCACTTCCGGGCCGATTCCGTCCCCGGCAATAACCGCAATTCTGTATTCTTTCATGTGTTCCCTCCGCTGATACAGTTTCAGTATAGCAGATATCCCTGCCCCTATTTATCTATATATTTAATCCGTAAAACTGACCGTAAGCAGGCTCACGGGCACCGGGCTGCGGAAGCGCAGCTCCACTTCCGCATGTTCCGCCGCTGCCGCAAACCGGACGCTGTCCTGCAGTGCCTCTGTGCCGGCATAAGCCCCGTTGATGAACAGTTCCACCGTGCCGCCGGCTGTACCGCTCAGTTTCAGCTCGATTTCCTTCAGTTTCCTGATGTGGCGGAAGACCACGGTCGATTCACGGATATTGATGACCCTGTCCCGGTCGATCCGGGCCGTATCCATGGGCACAGCCCCGAACGGGATGAACGTGCCGTCTGCGCCGTCCCGCACAAAACAGGCATGCCCGGCCGCATACCTGCCCGGGTCCAGGTCATTGCCGCTGATCCCTTCCATACTCATCACAGCCGTAACGAATCTGCCGTTTTCAAACCGGATCGGTTCGGCGCAGGCCTGGCGGCTGTACTGGGTTCCGCACGTATGCCGGTGATAGAACACATAGAAACGGTCTGCAATCTGTAAGACACTGCCGTGGTTATTGGCCCAGTTGCTGCGGAGATGCCCGTCTTCCATGGCGTTGGAGATCAGTACGCCCTGATATTCATACGGTCCGAAGATGCTGTCACTCACCGCCCAGCAGAGCTCATGCTGGTGCTGCGAAGAATAGATGAAATAATATTTCCCGGCATACTTCCGCAGTGAGGAAGCCTCCAGGAATTCGTGCCCGGCAAAGGAAGTTCCTTCACCCTGCCCGTAACCCGGGATCACATACTGCGGAACGGTTTTCATGGTGAGCATGTCCGGCTCCAGTTCAGTGATAAAGGCACCTTTCATGTTCTGCGGCTTCAGGTCCATACCGGCGATCGGGAAGTCCACGGAAAAACCCAGGGCCAGATAGACGTGATTGCCTTCCCGGTACAGACCCGGGTCAAAACCGAAGGGATAGAACGGCAGTTCTTCCCGCTTCACCCCGGCAGGATAGGTCACCTGCCCGTAATAGGAAAACGGGCCGGCCGGGGAGTCACTGACTGCCGCACTGATCCCGTCAATACCTTCCAATTCATAATAGAGATAATATTTCCCATCCGGGCCGTCAATGACATCCGGCGCATAGAGACAGCGGCTGCCGCCGGGATCAAGCGGATCCTGGCCGCGGCGGTAGATCACCCCTTCACAGCGCCAGTCGGAAAGGTCGTCCACAGGGCAGGACCAGGCCACATAATCCCCGGGACTGTAGCGTTCCCCGTGATAGACATCCTGTGAACTGTAAAGATACAGCCGGCTGCCGAATACATGCGGTTCACCATCCGGCGTATATTCATCAAAACCAAACAATGGATTCAGAATCTTTTTCATCATGCCTCCTCAAAGACCGCACACCAGCAGGACTGCCAGGATGACCGCCGGTACGGTTACGGTGTCCCATTCACTCGGCGAGATCAGTTCCGTCAATGCCCCGGCCAGTGCCGCGCATGCGACCCGCAGCCACGCGCTGCCCGGCATATGGCAGTACAGCAGGAAAAATACCATTCCCGTGAACAGGGAAGTCAGGAACATTGCGCCGGTGCCTTCCCACGATTTCTTTCCGTCCGTCAGCCGCCAGTGAACCTTATGGCGGCCAAACGGAATCCCGATCAGCGCCGCCATGGCGTCCCCGGTTCCCCACATCAGGATTGCTGCCGCGGCCGGTTCCCGCCTGCCGAACAGGCCCCATGACACCGCCGTCAGGGCCGCGAACATGAAGAACAGCAGAAGCAGGCTCATGCGGATCTCGCCGGGTTCCTTTTCCACAAACAGCGGACTGTACCACGGTTCCTTCTCCACCATGCGCAGCAGCGGGTAGATTACCGCCGCAATCAGGCACGAAGTCAATGATGCGGCCGCCCAGCCTTCCGCCTTGGCAATCATCATCGTGACACAGGAAAAGGCCACCAGGTGCAGGCATTTGCGGAAGACAAACTGCGGCAGGGCAAACAGGAAGCGGATCATAAGCAGGCCCAGCACACAGGGAATGATAAAAACTATGAAATCACGCAGACAGTGCATCACCTGCAGATAAAGCGGTATAGACGTCAGATACTCGCGGTAAAACAGCAGAATCATCGCCGCACCGAGTACGGTCAGCACCGCTCCGGTGGCCAGCCCCACAGTCCGGCTGCTGACCCGGTTGGCGAAGCGGGCAGAAACCAGCGAGGCCAGCGTGGCGGTAAACATGCACAGCAGCAGCACCGGCCAGCGCTCCAGCACGATTGCCGGATGAATCAGCACATGGCTGACCGATGCTATCAAGGCCGTAAACGTCATGATAAATGTACTGGTGCCCACTGCGGCCTTAAGCTCCATGCCGAGGAATACCGTGAAAACCACCAGCATCATCATTCCGCCGCCGGTGCCGACAAAGCCCGTGCCGAAGCCGATAGTCAGCCCGAAAAACAGGGATATGCATACACCTTTCCAGTCCAGGGAGGCCCCTTTTGAAACCGTATTATCACGGGAAGTGTCAGGTTTGACCAGAAAGCGGATACCGATGAAGAATGTCAGGAACAGCGTGAAGCTGCCCAGCACGAAATTGCCGGCCAGCCAGGCCGCGTAACTGCCGGCTGTACACATGATCAGGATGCACACCAGCATGATCCAGCCGCGTTTCAGATCGATATTTTTATGCCTTGCGTAGGTCCAGGCAGTCACAGCCGAACCGAGGATATCAGAAGCCAGAGCAATGGCGGTCGCCTGATAAGCACCGGTTTCCCCGCCAAAGGAGGGACACAGGACAATCAGGATCGGAACCATGACCGTCGCTGCCGACAGCCCGGCCAGCCCGGTGCCGATCCCGGCCCCAAGGGATGCGATAATGTACCAGAAGTATTCCGCCATAGATGGTTCTATTCTAGCAAAAACAGTTTTATTTACCGCAGAAAACAACTTTCCGGACAGAAAAAACAGGTCTCCGCAGGGAGCCTGTTTTCACTCAGCCCAGCAGTGCAAAGGACTGCGGGCCAAGAAGAACTGATTCTTCTGACAGTTCCGCTTTGCCGGTCACAGACAGTAGTTTCTTTCCTTTCAGCTGCCCGGCCCGCAGCTGTTTCGCGGTACCTGACGGATTCAGCACGCAGACCAGCTTTCCCCGCTGATATGCGAACACTTCCTGCCCAGCGGCAGACAGCACCGCGAATGATGCGTCTGCCTGCAGATCCGCATAACCGTGCCGCACAGCAATCCACTTCCGCACCGTGTTCAGCAATGATTCCGGATCCTGTTCCTGGTCCGCCGCGGTGACGGCATCCGGGGCAGTATCCACCGGCAGGTACAGGTCTTCTGCCCGGGCGATCGAAAAGCCCAGGTTCGGACTGTGGTCCCACTGCATCGGGGTGCGGCTGCCGGTCCGCTGATAGCCGCCTTCCCTGGTCGGCACATCCGCGTACTTCATGCCGATCTCATCACCATAGTAGACAAACGGCACCCCCGGCATGGTCATCAGGAAGGCAAAGTACAGCTTCATCTCATCAGCCGATAAAGTCCGGGCCGGCCGCGGGGTGTCATGGTTGCAGGTAAACATCGAGATATATCCCCGGGACCGGGTATTTTCATATTTCGGCAGATAATCATCCAGAAACCGCCGGATATCCCCGCCGCTGTCCTTCCGGAAGTAACTGCGGTCTGCACCGCCAGCTTCGTAATCACGCAGCAGCGTATTATAGCCATTCCCCACATGATCCAGATAGAAATCCATATGAAAACCGCCGCCGTTGATGGCCTGCACAGGGTTGGACCATTCGCTGACCAGCGCTGCTTCGGGATAGTCACGGTCCAGCATGCTCCGCACATCCCGCCAGATGGCAGCCGTGGCCGACTTGTTTTCATCATCGTTTTTGACCAGGGAGTCCGCCATATCCACCCGGAACCCGTCACAGCCGCGGTCCAGCCAGTACCGCATGACATCCTTCATCGCTTCCCGGGTAGCCAAAGCTTCCGGCGCGTCCACTGCGCTCATCCACGCTTCCGTGCGGTTAAGCCAGCCATAATTCAATGCCGGCTGGGACGCGAAGAAATTCAGCATATATGACCCGGCCCGCTCCTTCATGCCGGAAATATAAGGATGTCCGGCAATACCGGCAAAGGGATGGTCAGTCCATACATAGCGGCCCCAGTATTCATTCGGCTCAGCCCGGCAGGATGCCTGAAACCAGGCGTGCGTGTCCGATGTGTGTCCCGGCACCAGATCCAGCAGTACCCGGATCCCGCGCTGATGCGCCTCGGCAAACAGGCGGACCAGATCCGCTTCCGTCCCGTAACGCGGGGCAACTTTCTTATAGTCCCGGATATCATAACCGCCGTCCAGAAACGGCGAGTCAAAAACCGGATTCAGCCACAGGGCATTACAGCCAAGATCCCGGACATAGTCCAATCTGGCGGTGATGCCGTTCAGGTCACCGATCCCATCCCCGTTTTCATCCCGGAACGAAGGCGGATATATTTCATAGAAAACTGCGTCTTTCAGCCATTCAGGCATATTTACTCCTCTCCGGTCAGCACCGCTGTTCCCCACGGGGGCAGGGTCAGCGTATCATTCTCGAATGCTACAGGCTCTGCAGATACAGTCAGAACACCCTTCAGATGATGGAATTCCGTGCTATCCGTATGAATGGTCTGTGTTTCCGGACTGATATTGTACACAACCAGTGCCGGCTCATGCACACCATCTTCCCGGATCAGCACGCATACATCATCCGTCGTCAGATCCTGATGCACCCAGGTACGCCCGGATGTGATTACCGGCAGGGCATTGCGGATCCGCATGATATCCCGGACGTAGTTCAGAATCGAGTATGGATCCTTCTCCTGTTCCGCCAGGGACGGGAATTTCATCTGCACATTGTCCATGCCCGGCGGGGCCTGGGTCATCCCCGCAGCCTGCGGGTCATCGCTCCAGTACATGGGCGCCCGTTTGTTTTCATCTCTTCCGGCCCCTTTCATGCCGATTTCTTCACCGTAGTAAAGGAACACCTTTCCGCCCGCAAGCAGATTCATCGCCTGCGCCAGTTTGGTGCGGTCACCTTCATCCGTGGCATAATACCCCGCACTGCGGCCCATGTCATGGTTGGTGTAGAACGGGGCGTTGACTGCCTGGGGTCCATAGGACTCGTACAGCTGCCATTCCTTTTCCAGCATATTGCCGAAGTCCCTGGCTGTGTACTGTCTCAGCAGGGTTCCGGCAATAATCCCTGAGGCATCCGCAAAGGCAAAGTCAAACATGGAATCCACCCCGGAAGCGTAGTACCGGGCATATACTTTCTGGCTGTCCCAGCCCTCACAGACGATATAACAGTCCGGATCCAGTTCTTTCGCTGTCTGATTGACAAACGAAAGGAATTCGATATTCCTGTCCGCATTTCCCGTGTAGTAGGATGTGACGGCATCCAGGCGGAATCCGTCTGCGCCTTCATTGAGCCAGTAGCGCATGATTTCACGGATTTCCCCCCGGACGGCTTCACTGTCCAGATTGAGGTCCGGCATGCCTTCCCAGAAACGTGCCTCATAGTACCAGCCGCTGTCAGCCAGCTGCGCATAGCCGCCCTGGGCCTGGCGTGTGAAGCGGTAATAGTCAACATACGGACAAGCCTGCAGATCCGGTTCAGTCCCTTCCGGCAAGTCCCGGAGATATGCCGCAGCGGTCTGGAACCATGGGTGCTGCACCGAGGTATGGTTGAGCACCAGGTCCAGGATGACCTGCATGCGGCGTTCGTGGCAGGCTGCCGCAAGTGTACGGAAGTCCTCACGGGTGCCATAGGCCGGATCGATATCCGTGTAGTCAGCCACATCATATTTATGATATGTCGGCGAAGGCGCAACCGGCATCAGCCAGATGCCCCGGAAACCCAGATCATGGATGTAGTCCAGCTTCTGTGTAACCCCGTTCAGATCACCTGTGCCGTCTCCGTCCGCATCGTAAAATGAACTGACAAACACTTCATAAACTGATGGATACACACCCTCCGGTATATCCTCCTGCAGTGACGTATTTACCTGTGACATGACAGAAACAGCAGACTTCCGAGAACTCTGCTGTTTTACTGCATATACAATCAATACGGACAGGAGAAGAACCAGGGAGAGAATGATCTTCCTGTATTTCTTCATGATTATCCCTTAACGGCACCTCCCATGCCTTCCACATAGAACCTCTGCATGTAGAGGAACAATACGGCGATCGGAATCGAGATCAGCACGGCCCCGGCCGCGAAGCAGGTATACCACTGATAGATATACTCTTTCTGAAGCATGTTCCAGAGACCAATGGCCACCGTGAACTGGTCGGCATTGGCACGGCAGACCACCTTGGCAAAGATGAAGTCCACCCACGGCGCAATGAACGATGTCATGACCGTGTAGATGACAATCGGCTTGGCCAGCGGCATTGTGATTCTGGTAAAGACCTGCCACTGGGTAGCACCGTCAATGACGGCGGCTTCGTCAATGGAGCGCGGGATCGTGTCAAAATAGCCCTTGGCAATCTGGAAGCCCAGACCGGTGCACGCGGAATAGACGATGATCAGGCCGAAGCGGATCATGGCGCCTTCCGTCAGGCCCATGGCTTTCAGGATAAAGTACTGGGCCACCATTGTCATGAAGCCCGGGAACAGGCCGAGAATCATGGCCAGGTTCATGTACGGCTTGCGGAACATGAACCGCATGCGGCTCAGGGAATAGGCCACGGACAGCACAAAGAACGTGCTGATGACGCAGCAGCAGATCGCTATGATCAGCGTGTTGCCGAACATCTTCGGGAAATTCAGGACATTTCTGTCCGTCAGCAGTTTGACATAATTGTTCAGCGTGTATCCCTGCGGCAGGAATGTATTTGTGTAGGCGCCCGGCTCTGCCCGGAAACTGGTCAGTATGATCCAGAAAATCGGCAGAACCCAGATGGCCGCCAGCACCGCCAGCAGCAGATGCACCAGCAGATTGACAACGATGCTCCTGGTGCTGCGCCGGTTCTTCTTTCCGGTTACTTTCACGGCAGTCATATTACATGAACGCCTCCTCATTCTTGTAGGAACTCGAGTTCCTGTAGGTAATCAGTGTAATGATCGTCAGGATGACGAAGGTCATGATGCCGATAACAGCGCCGAGGTTGTAGTACTGCTGGTCAACCGTCAGCTTGTACAGCCAGGTCACGAGCAGGTCGGTCTGGCCGGCCGTGTCGCCGACATATGTCGGTCCGCCTCCCGAGAGCAGGTAGATGACATTGAAGTTGTTGATGTTTCCGACAAAGCTCGCAATCAGGTACGGTGTCGTGACAAACAGCATGTACGGCAGCGTAATCTTGAAGAAGATGGTAACCGGTCCGGCCCCGTCCATCCGGGCTGCTTCATACAGTTCCGCCGGGATGTTCTGGAGAATGCCGGTAACCTGCAGCATCGTATACGGAATACCGACCCAGAGGTTGATCACGATGATCGTGACCCTTGCCCACATCTTGCTGGTCCAGAACGGCAGCGGCGACGTGATCCAGCCGAGATTCTTCAGCAGCACATTGATCGCGCCGGAAGGCTGCAGCATGATGTTCATGATCATCAGGGTGACAAACTGCGGCACGGCAATCGACAGGACGAAGCAGAAACGCCAGAATGCCTTCCCCTTTGTATCCTTGCGATTGATGATCATGGCCAGGATCATGCCAAGAATATAGTTCAGGAATGTCGCGAATATCGCCCAGACAATCGTCCAGGCCAGGACATGCCAGAACTGCCGGCCGATGTTGCCGTTCATGTTCAGCACCCGCTGGAACTGATGCAGACCATCCCAGTCAAACAGGACCAGGTGTTCGCCTTCCTTGGAATAGGTGGTGAACGCCATGGAGATCATGTATACCAGCGGCACGATATTGAACACCAGGATGCCCAGGCATGGCAGTGACATCAGGGTTATGTACAGGTTCGAGTCAAAGAGATTGTGGATATCTTCCTTCAGGGAAGGAATATGCGTGCCTTCCTCCTGCATCTTCTGCAGTTTGTACGCATGCCGCATCTGCAGAACCCAAAGGACAATGATCGCAGCGATCACAAACAGGGTTATGACGCCGGCAAGCAGGATCTGCTGGGAGTTGTCTCCAGTGGTGTACTCATAAATCTGCTTGGCTTCGTTCCATACTTTTTCCTGCACCTGGTCACCGAGTGAAGGAAGTAGGCCCAGGGAAGCGATCCCTTTATTGACCATGTAGTACAGAAAAGCGATTTCACACAGCAGAACGGCACATCCCTTGGCCACCTGTTTCCGGACAATCATGCCGAGCCCCATGATGACAGCTGACAGTTTTGTAAACAGATCACCTTTCAGTATCGCGTTTCTTGCATTTGTCTGACTGTTTTCCATTTAATCACCTCCCGCAGACTCAGGGAAAGAATGCCGCGGCCGGCCGTTATGCCGGCCGCAGCTGTTTCAGATAAATTGCAATCAGTTGACGCCGGACGAATTCATGGATTCGTTCATGGCTTCGGTCTTTTCAGCCGCATTGTCATGTGTGACATTGCCGGCTACGAGTTCATCACCCATGGACTGTGCAGGTGTCCAGTAGTTGCCCATGTCAGCCTGCAGCGGCTGGACGATCGACGCGAAGTCCATCGTATCCATCTGTGCCTTTGCCAGGGCATCGTCACCGACATTGATCGCCATGTCAGTCGGGATGATGTTGCGCTGGTCATAGTGTGCCTGCTGAGCAGCAGTGCTGCCGAGGTATGCGGCCAGGGCAACGGCGATTTCCGGGTGTTCCTTGTAGAGAGTGGTTGTCGGGTTGACACCGATCGCCTTGGAACCGGCGAAGGACTTCATCTGCTTCAGTTCACCATCCAGGGTGTAGGACGGAGCGGCAGCGATGCCGAGGTTGTCACCATAGGCGTCAACAGCCTTCTGGTAATCCCAGGTGCCGGAGAAGAATGCGTCGATGTCATTGCCGGTGGAAACATCACCGTTGACGAAATTCGGATTTGCGACCAGGTCAACCAGGTAGTTCGTTACGGCAACTGCCTTGTCACCGCTGAAGTCAATGCCGGCTGCGGCATCGCCGCCGTCCGGACCGAACAGTGTGCATCCGTTGGCAACATAGAAGGCTGCGAGGTACCAGGAGTTGTTCAGCGGGAACGCCACCTTGCCCTTGGCGAGCATGGCATCAAGGCTCTTGGCATCTTCATCTGTGAAGACACTCTTGTCATAGTACATGAACCATGTGTTGGCAGTGAACGGAACACCGTACACGGAACCATCATAGGTTACTGTATTGACGGTTGTCGCGGAATTGGCAGCCTTGACAGCGTCCAGTGTCTTGCCGCCGAGTTCAGCGATAGCGCCTGCCTTCAGCAGGTCCGGAATCTGGTCATTCGCAAACATGTATACATCTGCGCCGGCCGCCGGGTCAGTGCTGAGGTTTGTCTTGGCATCGCCTTCTGAGCATACGCCGTAATTGAAGGTGATATCCCATTCTTCATGTTCCTTGGCGAAGTTTTCGCACTGGGTCTGCAGCCACTTTCCGTTGTCGTCGGACTGGTCTTCCTGCGGGCCCCATACAGTGACGGTTACGCTGACCTTTTCATCTCCGCCGGAAGGCTTATCGTTGGAGCCGGAGCCGCTTCCGGAGCAACCGGCCAGCAGTGCGGCACAGAGCACGCCTGCCATCAGTTTCTTTGCGTTCATCTTTTCTTTTCCTCCTAAATTATGCTTATCGCTGGTAGTGTTACCACGATGACGCCTTATTTATACTCCAGGTTCAATCCTTCCGAATCGAACATATGGATGACATTGTTCCCGAACGTGAAGCGCACCGGTGTACCGATGCCCATCGGGCGGCCCTTCAGGTCCAGGGTCGGCACGATGATGATGCTGTCCTTGCCGCCGGAATTGATATGCAGGTGCACGGAGCTGCCCATCATTTCGCTGACATCGACGACGCCCTCGATCATGGCCCCTTCCTTTTCATGCAGGGAGATGTGCCCCGGCCTGACCCCGAC
>JAFRHT010000072.1 GCA_017433125.1 Solobacterium sp. | reverse complement strand
CGGAAGATCACGATCATGGCCAGATTGACAAACAGCGGGTTGGTAAACAGGAACATGGTGGCCAGGCCAACCGGGATCAGGGAATACGACGCGGTGAGCAGGGAGGTTGTCATGCCATAGCCGATGAAGGCTGCCAGGATCAGTTCGATCATCTCCCGCAGCGTCACCCGGAGGCTGATTTTCAGCCGGCGGATAATGATGAACGCAAAGACGGAAGTAAATAAAAACTGGTTGAATACCAGGGCTGCGTCCGTCATGCCTTCCCGCAGGATTTCCTTGACAAAAACCGGCAGAAAGCCGTACAGGATGCTGGCGCTGACAACGGCCAGAACGCCGTTTCTTTTGCTCGTTGAAAAACTCATCAGGAGGGATTATATCATCCGGCAAAGAGCCCCGGCCAATATAAGAAAAGACATAATTATATATTTTCCGGCTTATGACAAAAGATATTTACCGGGATAAAGCCGCGCTTTCAGACTTCTTTCAAAAAGGCGTTTTTTTATTCAAAAAAAGAGCACAGCAAAGCGAAAAAAACCTTGAGTTTTATGCCTGCTGTGGTAGACTTGTGGTAGAAAGTGTCAGAAAGTGGGGGAAAGTGGAGAGCCGATATGTTCATGGGTGAATACAGACACAGTCTGGACGCAAAAAACCGGCTCATCATACCAGCCCGCTTCCGGGATGAACTGGGCGACACTTTTGTTGTTACCAGAGGTTTCGACGGCTGCCTGACCGTATATACCGAAGACCAGTGGAAGAAAATTGTATCACAGCTGGAGCAGCTGCCGGTCACAAAAAGTGAAGTGCGGAAATACATCCGTTCACTGCTGAGCAAGGCGCAGGAATGCGAATTCGACAGCCAGGGCCGGATACAGCTTCCGCAGAGTCTGGTCGGGGTGGCAGACATCACCAAGAAATGCGTGATTATCGGCGCCGCTGACCATCTTGAAATCTGGTCCGAGGAGCGCTGGGATGCTTATGACGAAACCAGTGATGAAACCTTCGAGACTGATGCGGAAACACTGACGGAGTTCCTGAAGTAATGGAACACGAAAGCGTACTGCTGCCGGAGACGATTGACCTGCTCGATGTAAAGCCGGAGGGCATCTATGTGGATGCGACCCTGGGCCGCGGCGGGCATACCAGGGCACTGGCGGAAAGACTTACAACCGGTCATCTGTACTCCTTTGACAAGGATGCCGAAGCGATTGCGGAATCGCAGGAAAACCTTGCGGATCTGGCTGACCGGATCACACTGATTCACGCGGACTTCCGGGATTTGCGTCAGGAACTTGCAGACCGCGGTGTGAAAGCCGTGGACGGGGTCATGATGGACCTTGGCGTCAGTTCCCCGCAGTTTGACGATCCGGAACGGGGCTTCAGCTACCGCTTCGATGCCCGGCTGGATATGCGGATGGACCAGGAACAGAAACTGACTGCATACGATGTTATCAATACGTACGGCGAAGCAGAATTGACCTCTGTCTTCCGCCGCTACGGGGAAGAACGATATGCCGGCCCGATTGCCAGGATGATTGTCAGGCAGCGGGAAACGGTTCCGGTGGAAACAACCTTACAGCTGGTGGAAATCATCCGCTCAGCTCTGCCGGCCAAGGTGCTCAATCGGAAAGGCCACCCGGCCAAACAGGTCTTCCAGGCCCTGCGCATCGAAGTCAACGATGAACTCGGTGCCCTGGAAGAAGGCCTGCAGCAGGCCTGCGATCTCCTGAAACCGGGCGGAAGATGTGCCGTTATCACGTTCCATTCACTTGAAGACAGGATCGTAAAGACGATATTCAAAGAACTTACAACTGCTCCATTTGTGGAGCCCAGACTGCCGGTTAAGGCGTCACAAATGGAGCAGGCCTCCTTCATTCCCGTCACCAGAAAACCGGTGACCGCGGGCAGTGAAGAACTGACAAGGAACCGCAGGGCCCACAGTGCCAAGCTGAGAGCGGTGGAAAGGATACGGTAAACATGGCAAGGATTATCAGAAAAAAGAGAAAAAAGAAGAAGATCGTCCTGACGCACTTTGCGGCGTTCATGTTTGTCGTCTCGTCATTTTCCTATCTCGGCTCTTCGCTGTTTTTGAGAACCTACAACAACAGCCTGAGTTCCAGAAAGCAGGAGATTGACAGCCAGATTGCGGAACTGGAAACACAGAATGACGCGGTCCGGGTTGTTATCCAGACCCTGAGTGCAAGAGACCGGGTTGACTCCATCGCTTCCGAGAACGGCCTGACCCTCGATCAGGACAACATAATTACGATTACTGCCGCAAACGACAGCGGAGAATAACATGCAGCGCCACAGCAGAAGGGCAATGCGTACAATCATTATTTTGACATTAGCTGCGATGCTGATCCTTGCGGCTAATGTCTTTTTGGTTGCCGTCAGCAAAGTCCATCTGCGTTCCGGTACAGACCTGAGCCGCTATGCCGATTCGGCCAATACGGTCCGGGAAATCTCCAAGGCACTGCGGGGCAACATCTATGACCGCAACGGCACAGTTATTGCCCAGGACAACAAGACATACAATATTTACTGCATTCTCAGTCCGGAGCGCCAGCACGTCGAAGGACAGAAATACTATGTTGAAGACAGGGAAGGAACCGCCAAGGAACTCTCCCGGATTCTGGGTATGGACTATGACCGCTGCCTGCAGTATCTCAGCGGCTGGGATCAGGGCATCTGGCAGACAGAACTGGGAACGGCGGGCCGTAACCTGTCCCAGTCTACCATGGAGGAGATTGCCGCGCTGAACCTGCCGGGCGTGGAATTTACCGATTCGATCAAACGGGTTTATCCGCTCGGCACCTTCGCATCCAATCTGATCGGCTTCGCCCAGTCGGATGAAACAGGGAGCACCATCGGCAAGATGGGGACGGAACTGTATCTGGATTCCTACCTGCGCGGCGCAGACGGCTACCGGATCTACCAGGCCGACAAGGATGGACATATCCTGCCCGGCATGAAGGAGGATAGTGTCAGCGCAACCAACGGATATGATGTTTATCTGACACTGGATCAGGAGATTCAGGAGGCTCTGGAGGAATCCTTCCAGCTGACCCGGCAGCGTTTCAATCCGACCCGGGTGTGGGGCGCGGTCATGGAGATCAGAACCGGCAAGATTCTGGCCTGGGGCCAGTATCCGTCCTTTGATCCGAACACGCTGAATATCGAAGATTACAATAATTACGGCACCCAGCTGCCGTATGAGCCGGGTTCCACCCTGAAGCCGTTCACCTGGGCGGCCGCGATCAACGAAGGCACCTATGACGGTTCGGCCCAGGTTTATTCCGGCCCGTTCTACTGGAATTCCGATTCGGAAAATCATCCGTTCCGGGTGGAATCGAGTCCCTACCAGCCGATCGAAAACGCGTCCAAGAAGAACTGGGGATGGATCGATTTTGACCACGGCCTGATGTATTCGTCCAACGTAGTGGCGGCAACTGTGCAGACGGAACTGATAACACCGGAAATCAATCTTGATTATCTGAAGAAATTCGGTTTCTTCCAGTCGGTGGCCAGTGACGGCCTGCCGGAAGAGACCGGTGTCCTGACCTTCCACTGGCCGATGGAAAAACTGGCGCTGTCTTACGGGCAGGGCTCTTCTGTAACCATGCTGCAGATGCTGCAGGCCTACAGTGCCATCTTCGGTGACGGGACCATGGTCCGGCCGTATTATGTTGAAAGCATCCGCGACCATTATGACAACAACCATGTAATCTACCAGGCGGCAACCAAAGTGACCGGTCATCCGATCACTGAGGAAACAGCCCGCGAGGTGCAGGGGATTCTCTACCGCACCGTCAATGATGATGACGGTACGGCGAAGTACTACCGGATTCCGGAATGTGAGATCATGGGCAAGACCGGTACAACACAGGTCTATGTCAACAATTCATATCTGTCCGGTTATACGATTGCTTCACTCATGTCAGCTTTGCCGGCAAATGATCCGCAGGTGCTGGTCTACTACTGCTTCGAGGCCCCGTACAACCGCAACGCGCACTTTTATTCCGAAGCGGTGCAGAATCTGCTGCGCAAGACAGCAATGCGGCTGGGTTATGCCGGCACACCGGTTCAGGAGAACCCGGAGAATCTGATCGAAGCCGGGGAATATGACAAAATTGAGATTCAGGATATGCCTTCCCTGATCAATCACTCTCTCTACTATTCGGAAGAAAAACTGAAGAATCTGAATGTGGAAATCCATGTGCTTGGTTCCGGGGATACAGTCATTGACCAGTATCCGGTTGACAATGCCATGGTATCCACAGGGCAGAAAGTATTCCTGCTGACCGAGACAAACAGTTTCATCATGCCAGACATGACCGGGTGGACGCGCAAGGATGTGACCGGTCTCTGGGCAGTGACGCAGTTCGGCTTCAAACTGACCGGAGAAGGGAAAGTCGCCTCCCAGTCCATCCCGCCGGGCACGCAGGTCACCAGGGGAACTGAAATTGAAGTGGTTTTCGAATCTGAATAGTTCATGTATAATATTCAGACATCAGAGAGGGGAAATATGCTGAAACTGATTCTCTGCTATGTCATCAGCTGGGTCATAGTCGTTGTGACCATGCCGGGCTTCATAAAATATCTGAAAAAGATCAGTTTTAATCAGACTGTCAGTGAGTACAGCCTGAAGGAATATCAGGAAAAAGCCTCGACACCGATCATGGGCGGGGTGCTCTTCATCATTGTCCCGGTACTGATAACCCTGGCGGCCTGCGGCCGTGAAGCCCTGCAGATGGACACGCTGGTCATCCTGCTGACGTTCACCGGTTACGGCCTGATCGGGTTTACAGATGATTTCCTGATCGCGGTCAAGAAAAACAATGACGGTCTCAGCCCGCGCCGGAAATTCATCCTGCAGGTCGTGCTGGCTGCCGTCTTCTACCTCATGTACCACAACCGGGCCAGTCTGGATGTATCAATACCGTTTACATCACTGTCCCTGCATTTCGGCATGTTCTACAGCATTCTGGTGCTGCTGATGTTCTCCGGTGCCAGCAACGCTGTCAACCTTACTGATGGCATGGACGGTCTGGCTGCCGGCTGTACATTCATTTCACTGGCACCGTTTCTGTACTTTGCCATACGGCAGGGAAAGATGCCCGTGGCTGTATTTATCGTGTCCCTGATGGGCGCACTGTTCGGCTACCTTAAATATAATGTCAAACCGGCCCGGATCTTCATGGGCGACACCGGATCGCTGGCGCTGGGCGCAGCCCTGGCGGCGATTGCGATGATCCTGAAGATGGAGCTGGCCCTGGTGATCATCGGCGGCGTGTTTGTCATCGAAACCCTGTGCGTCATGATCCAGATCGGTTCTGTCAAGCTCCGGCACAAGCGGGTATTCCCGTATACGCCGATTCATTATGCCTTTGTCATGAAGGGGATGAACGAAAACGAAGTGGTGCACCGTTTCTGGCTGACGGCAGTGGTTTTTGCCCTGCTGGGCTTCCTGATCGGCATGCACTGAGAAATTCCGCGGAGTTTCTCTTTTTTTGTTTTTAAATAGTATATTGCCGCTTTTCTGCTATAATATATCAGTTACCGAAGGAGACAGACATGGATTCTGGAGTTTTTGATATCAACAATGTGGAAGTTCAGATGACGATGGTGGTCAAGCTGCACCAGCTGCAGCGGGAAGCCCTGCCGCATCTGACCTATCAGAATCTGGAAGCCTATCTGACCCAGGTGGTATGGAAGAAACAACTGCCGCGGGCGCTTCATGAAGCGGCGGATGATGTGCTGCGGATTAACGCAAGTGACATTGTCCGTTTCCTGTCAAGACAGGCTATTACCCAAGGGGAGAAGGCCCATCTTGAGGATTTCGCGGATTTGATTGGGGGGTTTTAAGAAACATGGAGAAGAAGAAAAAAGGACTGGGAGGGCTCTTTGCCGTCATTGCCGTACTGGCAGTGCTGATCGTGGCAACGTTTGGCTCGATCCGCGATCATCTGAATCTCGGTCTTGATCTGCAGGGCGGTTTTGAGATTCTTTATCACGTGACACCGCTGAATGAAGGCGGAACAGTGGACATGTCCGCTGTTACCAACAGTATTCAGAAGCGGGTCAACGTGCTGGGGGTCAGCGAACCGCAGATTACCGTGGAAGGAACAGACCGGGTCCGCGTCCAGCTGGCCGGGGTTGCTGATCCGGAAACAGCCCGGCAGATGCTGGGCACAACGGCCAATCTGACCTTCCGTGATGTGGATGACAAGGAACTTGCGGATTCCTCGATCATTCAGGAAGGCGGCGCTTCCCTGGCTTATCAGGACGGCCGGCCGATTGTCAGCCTGAAGATCGCCGACAGCGCAAAATTCGGCGAGATTACAAAGGAAGTCAGTTCCCGCGGCAGCGGTGACAACATCATGATCATCTGGCTCGACTATGAAGAAGGAAACAGTTACGCGGCGGAAGCGCAGAAAGCGGCGGCCGGCGAAGAACCAAAGTATATTTCGGCCGCTTCGGTCAGAAGCCAGATCAGCGGCGACTGCATAATCGAAGGCAACTTCACCGAGAAGGAAGCCAAGACCCTGGCGGATCTGATCAATTCCGGATCCCTGCCGGTTAAACTGACGGAAATCAGCTCGAATGTCGTGTCTGCCCAGTATGGCAATGATGCCCTGCACATGACGGCCAGAGCCGGTATCATCGGCGTTCTGGCGGTCCTGCTGTTCATGATCTGGCTGTACCGGGTTCCGGGCATGATTGCGGCTGTAATGCTGGCGGCATATCTCTGGGCCATCTTCGGCATCTATGCCCTGATGGGCGCGGTCTTCACACTGCCGGCTATCGGTGCGCTGGTACTTGGCGTCGGCATGACCGTGGATGCGAATATCATCACTTACGAACGGATCCGGCAGGAACTCTACAAGGGCCATTCAGTGCAGGCGGCTGTGACGGAAGGACAGAAACTGTCATTCTCCTCCATCTTTGACGCCCAGTTCACAACGCTGCTGGCCGGCCTGATCATGTACTGGTGGGGCAATGGCGCTGTTAAGGGCTTTGCGACCATGCTGGTGGTGACCGTTGTCATGACCCTGGCCGTCAATGTGGCCCTGAGCCGCTGGATGCTGAACCAATTCGTCGGCAGCGGCATTGCCAATGACAAGCCGGAGTGGTTCGGTGTAAAAAAGGACCAGATCCCGGATCTCTCCAAGGGTGAGGAACAGTTCTATTTCGGTTTCAAGGACAAGGATTTCCTTGGAAATGCAAAATACATGATTATTACCAGCCTGGTTGTGCTGGGCCTGGCCCTGGGCCTGTCCGGCGCCAACGCAGCCCGCGGCCGCGGCTTCATGAACCTGGGAATCGATTTCGCGTCCGGCACCAAGCTGACCATTACCAGCGATACACCGATTGAAATCGCCGATGTATCTGCCGAGATGGACAAGATCGGCTATTCCGGCTTCAGTTATCAGCAGGCCGGTGACACAACGGTCTACGCCACCACCAAGGAATCCCTGACCACCCAGGACCTGAGCACGATCAAGAGTGACTTCATGGCCCTGTACGGGCAGGAGCCGGGTGATAACGTCGTCACCCCGGTCGTCGGCCGGGAACTGGTGCACAACGCCTTTATCCTGACCCTGGTTGCCTGGGCGGCGATGCTGGCGTATATTGCCTTCCGGTTTGAATGGGACTATGCACTGAGCTGTCTGATTGCCCTGGTGCACGATGTCCTGATCACCCTGTCAGTCTTCGCGATTTTCCGGCTGGAAGTCAATATCGAGCTGATTTCGGTCCTGCTGACCATTATCGGTTATTCCATCAATAACTCGATCGTTGTCTTCGACCGGGTGCGTGAGCGGATGAAGAGTGCCGGCCGGGTATCCCGTGACGAGTACAAGGATATCGTCAACGAATCCCTGAACCGGACGTTCCGGATGTCGCTGTTCTCCTCCATTTCAACGCTTCTGCCGGTTGTCTTCCTGCTCGGCATGGGCTCCAGAGCCATCTTCACATTCACCTTTGCCATGTTTGTCGGTATGATTGCCGGCACACTGTCATCGCTGTTTGTGGCCCCGACCATGTGGTGGTGGCTGCGCAATCACCATGAGCCGAAGGAAAAGAAAGTCAAGCCGAAGAAGAAAGAACAGCTTGATGAAATTACGATCAAAGGCATCAACGCTTAACCTGAAAGGCAGTTCATAAAACTGCCTTTTCTAAAAAATATATGGGAATGACTAATTATCAGTTTGTGGAAAAAGACGCCTCGGAACTGTGCCGGAAGTATGACCTGCCGGTTCTTTCCGGCCGGCTGCTGGCTGCATCCGGTCTTCCTGATGAAAAGATCCGTGAGCTGCTGTTCGATGACGGCAGGCTCCATACGAGCCGGGCGGAATGCGTACAGAGAATGTGCCGGCGGCTGCGGCAGGCGAAAGAGCGCGGTGAAAAGGTCTTCATCGGCGGCGATTACGATGCGGACGGCATCTGCTCGACCGCGATCATGAAGGATGTGCTTGACCGGCTCGGCATCGCCAGCGGCTATTATATTCCGGATCGCTTCCGTGAAGGTTACGGCTTGAATGAGAAGACCGTTGAGATGGTAGCGGAACGCGGCTACAGCCTGATCGTGACTGTGGACAACGGGGTCAGAGCCCACGCTGCCATTGCCCGGGCCCATGCCCGTGGTCTGGAGATCCTCGTGACCGATCACCACCAGATCGAAGAGGAAGTCAAGGCAGACCTGGTTGTGCATCCGGACTATATGGAGCGGGAATTTGCGACGTTGTCCGGGGCCGGTGTGGCGCTGCAGGTTTCCCGGAACCTGCTTGGCGATGTGCCGTTTCATACAGCCCTGGCAGCGGTGGCCGCTATCGGTGATGTAATGCCGCTGTGGCAGGAAACCCGCCGGATTGTCAGGCAGGGACTTGAAGCGCTGCGGCAGGGGGAAGCCCCGGCACTGCTGGCTCTGCTGCGGAACCGGGATGTGGTCGATGCCGAAGCGGTCGGTTTCCAGATCGTCCCGCGGCTCAATTCCGTAGGCAGGATGAACGATCTGTCCAACGTCAATACACTTGTGCCGTTTCTGCTGAGTCATGACCCGGCGGTAATCACTGCTTATAAAACCCAGCTGGAAACTGTCAACGAAGCCCGCCGTACCATGTCGGCGAAGATGGCCGAGCAGGCCGAGAAACTGATTACGGATGATGAAGCTATCCTGGTCCTCTATGAGGAGTCGTTCCATGAAGGCCTCAACGGCCTTGTGGCCGGCCGCATCGCTGCCGGCTTTGGCAGACCGTGCCTGGTATTGTCCCGCAGTCAGGACCTGATCAAGGGCAGCGGCCGCAGTATCCCCGGTTTTGACATGTTCCGGTTCTTCTCTGAGGGGTTCAGTGAACTGACGGCGTTTGGTGGTCATGAGCAGGCAGTCGGCCTGAGTTTCCGGCTGGCGGATCTGGATCTGTTCCGGGACCACGTCCGGGAAAAAGCCCGGGGTATGCGGATTGATATGAAGGACACGGTTGTGCCGGTCCTGCCCGTCCGCATGACAGACATCAGCATTCATGAAATCGAAGCCCTGCAGCAGCTGGAACCGCTGCCGAAGGAAATCTCCGGCTTCCGCTTCGCGCTGCGTCATCCGGCTGTTGTCAGACGCTTTGCCGGCCCGCGGGTAACAAAATACATCATCAGTGAAGACGGCCATGACCTGGAAGCCGTACTGTTCCCGTACCGGGGCATCAGCGAGCCGGAAATAATCGGGGTGATGATTGGCAGGCTGTCTGTGAACACCTGGAAAAACCGGAAAACATGCCAGATGGAGATCGAATCGCTGGAAGAATGATAGTATTTTAAAACTTTAGTTGTATAATGAACGCATATTGACGGAGGATAGTTTTATGGTAAACCTGAGTGATTATGTTGCATCAATCCGCGATTTCCCGACCGAGGGAATCCTGTTTCGTGATATAACCCCGATTCTGCAGGCTCCGGAAGCTTTCCGGACGGCCACCAAGATGCTGGCGGAATATGGGCGCAAAGTCGGTGCTGATGTGATTGTCGGCCCGGAAAGCCGCGGGTTTATTTTCGGCTGTCCGACCGCTGTCGAAATGGGCATCGGTTTCGTACCGGTCCGCAAGCCTGGCAAGCTGCCGCGGGAAACCATTTCCTGCAAGTATGATCTGGAATACGGTTCCAATGAAATCTTCATGCACAAGGATGCCATCAAGCCGGGCCAGAGAGCCCTGGTCATTGATGACCTGCTCGCCACCGGCGGCACAGCCAAGGCAACTGCAAAGATGATCGAGGAACTCGGAGGGGTCGTCGCCGGTTTCGCCTTCATTATTGAACTTGAAGGCCTGCCCGGAAGGGAAGCACTGCAGGGATACGATGTCTACTCCATACTTACGATGACAGACAAGTAAGACAGAAAATCGGAGAGAGATCTTCGATTTTTTAACAGAATATAAAGAAAGGAGCGGGAAGCATGGCGGAGAAGAAGAAAATCACGCTGGAAGACGTATACAGCGAAGTTGAAACGTATATCAACAAGCCGGAAAGCCTTGATTTGATTCACCGGGCAGCCGAATTTGCGGAAAAACAGCATGACGGCCAGCTGCGCAGGAGCGGGGAACCGTATGTTGTGCACCTTTATAATGTGGCCTATATCCTGGCAACGCTGCATGTCGGGCCGGAAACCATAGCGGCCGGCTTCCTGCACGATACGATCGAAGACACTGCTGTCAGCAAAGAAGAACTGGGCAAGCTGTTTACTCCGGAAATTGCTGAGATTGTCGAGTCCGTAACAAAGATCGGCGCGCTGCCGTATAAAGGCAAGGATGACCCTGAGTACCAGGCGGCCAATCACCGCAAACTGTTTATTGCCATGGCCAAGGACGTCCGCGTCATTCTGGTCAAGCTGGCTGACCGGCTGCATAACATGCGGACCCTGCAGTACCAGAGCGAAGCTTCCCAGAAGCGGATCGCTGCCGAGACCATGGATGTCTATGCCCCGATTGCCCACCGGCTCGGTATCAGTGCCATCAAGAATGAGCTCGAAGACCTGAGCTTCTTCTACCTGGACCGGGAGAGCTATTACCGCATTGCCAAGCTGGTGGAAATGAAGAAAGCCGAACGGGATGAATCCGTTCAGGCGATGATCAAGGACATTTCCAGGCTCCTGACGGAAAACCATCTGGAATTCCGTATTTTCGGCCGTTCGAAGCATCTCTATTCCATCTATCACAAAATGGAAGTGAAGCACAAGCGCTTCGATGAGATTCTGGACCTGCTGGCCATCCGCATTATTACCAAGACCAAGCAGAACTGCTACGAAGTCCTGGGCTACATCCAGTCCGAATATACACCGATCCCGGGCCGGCTCAAGGACTATATTGCCGTTCCGAAGACGAATATGTACCAGTCGCTGCATACCACCATCATCGGTGAGGACGAAAAGATCTTTGAAATACAGATCCGCACCGAAGAGATGGATGAGATCGCCGAACGCGGTGTCGCGGCCCACTGGCGCTATAAAGAGGGCAGCAATTACGATACCCATGCCCGCCAGAAGGAAATCGAGGAGAAACTGTCGTGGTTCCGTGATTTTGCCCAGTTTACCGGGGAAAACGCCGATGATGCCAGCGAACTGATGACCACGCTGCGCCACGATGTCTTCGAGGCCAACGTCTATGTGATGACTCCGAAAGGCCGGGTTATCGATCTGCCCAGCGGCTCGACGCCGATTGACTTTGCCTACCGTATCCATACCGATGTCGGCCACACCATGGTCGGGGCGATTGTAAACAACGCCATGGTGCCGCTGAATACGGAACTGCATACCGGTGACGTCGTGCAGATCAAGACTCAGAAGGGCACCGGCCCGTCGGAAGACTGGCTCAAGATCGTCAAATCGAATCAGGCCAGAAACAAGATCCGGGCATATCTTACCCGCAAGGAAAACGAAAAGAAGAGCGAACACGTCGAGCAGGGGGAAAAGATCCTGGCCGATGAACTCCGCCGCCGGGGCTTTGATCCGGACGAGTACATGGATAAGAAAAAGATTGAAAACATCGTCAAGGAGTTCGGTGTCTTTAATTATGTGGACCTCATGTACGGCCTGGTGGTGAAATCGATCAGCCCTGTGTCACTGGTCGAAAAGCTGACCAATCAGCGGCGCAGCATCAACGAGATCGAACTGTCCAAGCTCAACCGCAAGGAACCGTCCAGACGCCATGTGCAGTCCAAGACCGGCCTGATCATCCCGGGCATTGAGTCAATGAAAATGTCCCTGGCCCAGTGCTGCCTGCCGGTCTACGGGGATGAGGTCAAAGGCTTCATTACAAAGGGGGAGGGCGTCAAGGTGCACCGGTGTGACTGTGCCAATGTAAAAGGCAATAACGCCAGGCTGATCGATGTGCAGTGGGACGAAGAAGACCGTGAACGGCTGTACGATGCCGGCCTGGTCGTCCTGGCCCATGACCGCAGCTTCCTGTTCACGGATATCGTGACGGTCGCCAGCCAGAGCAAGACCCCGATTGTACAGATTACGGCCAACACCAACCGGGAAACCCTGATGGCTTCCATCAAGATGAAGATCCAGGTCCACAATCTGGATCAGCTGCAGACCCTGATGGCCAACATCAAGAAAGTTGAATCGGTGGTCTCGGTCGAACGGCGGACACATTAAATCGAACTTGTTTATTTACAGCCGGAAGGCTATAATTATACGTGACAATTTGAAGACAAAGGAACCCCCGGAACTATTTCCGGATCAGCGACAATGGATGGTGCAAGCATTGGCGGAAATCCCGGGGCAGACACTTTCGAGAAGATGCTCTGAAGGAAGATTAGGAGCGTACGTATTCCGCGTTAAGGAAAGAGGGCATATCGCAGGATATGAACTGAGGTGGTACCGCGCGCACAGCGTCCTTGGACATACAGGGACGCTTTTCATTATCAAGGAGGAGAAAAAGATGAGTTATCAGACACCAAGGGGAACATACGACATTCTGCCTGACGAAGTGGCCAAATGGCACGAAGTGGAAGACATCATCCGGCGGACCTGTGACCGCTACCGCTACAAGGAAATCCGCACCCCGTACTTTGAGAGTACGGATGTCTTTGCCCGCGAAGGTGACAGCTCCGACATGGTCAACAAGGAAATGTATACCTTCAACATGGGTGACGGTTCCTTTACATTGCGGCCGGAGGGAACAGCCGGGGCAATCCGGGCGTTTGATCAGCATAAGCTTTACGGCTCCATGGAAATGCCGGCCAAGCTCTATTACATGGGCCCGATGTTCCGGCATGAAAGACCGCAGAAAGGCCGGCAGCGCCAGTTCACACAGTTCGGCATTGAAGCCATCGGCATCACCAACCCGGAAATCGATGCGGAGACCATCGCCCTGGGTGTCGATGTAGCCAAGGCTCTGGGCATCAGTTCCGTCAAGGTGGCGATCAATACGCTGGGTGACGACGAATCAAGGGCAGCCTACCGGGCCGCCCTGAAGGAACACTTCGCGCCGTATATACAGGATCTGTGCCCGGACTGCCACAGAAGATATGAGCAGAACCCGCTGCGGATTCTCGACTGCAAGGTTGACCATGATCACCCGGCCCTGCTGAGCGCACCTAAACTGTCCGATTATCTCACAGATGCGTCCCGGGAATACTTCAGCCGGGTGCTGAACAGCCTGGATGCTCTGGGCATTGCCTATGAGGTGGATGACCGTCTGGTGCGCGGCCTGGATTACTATACACACACGGTTTACGAAGTTATTTCCACCCGTCCGGAAAGCGGTTCGCAGGCAACGATCTTCGGCGGCGGCCGTTATGATCACCTGGTTGAATACTTTGGCGGTCCGGAGGTATCCGGCATCGGCTTCGGCATGGGTATGGAACGGCTGATCATGCTGGCGGAAGCGGAAGGCTACAAGTTTTCCGGCGGCCGCGGGCTGGATGCGTATATCATCGGCCTCGGCAATGTCGGCAGCGCGCCGCTGGGTGTGGCCCAGAAACTGCGGGCCGCCGGTTATACGGCAGAAACGAATTTCATCCCGCGTTCCCTCAAGGCACAGTTCAAGAGTGCGGAACGCAACGGGGCGAAATATATCATCATTATCGGTGAGGATGAATGCGCGGCAGGCACAGTGAATGTCAAGCGTCCGAATGACAAGGCGCAGGTGACAGTGCCGGCTGCTGAAATCGCCGAACTGATCACAAAATGGGAGGAAGAGTAAAACATATGGAAAGAACATGCGGTAACGGCACGCTGCGGCTGGCGGATGCCGGAAAAAAAGTTACGCTGATCGGCTGGGTGCAGCGGCGCAGAAACTTCGGTGCCCTGGTATTCATCGATCTGCGGGACCGCTCCGGTCTGGTGCAGGTCGTCTTTGATGAGACCCTGAGTGATTCCATCAAGGATGTCAGAAGTGAATATATCCTGCAGGTGACCGGTACAGTCGTGGAAAGAAAAGAAGCGAATCCGAAGATGGAAACCGGCGAGATCGAAGTGCATGCCGAAGCAGTGAAGATCATCAACTCGGCAGCTACGCCGCCGATCATGATTTCCGATGATACGGACGCGCTGGAAGATACCCGTCTGAAGTACAGATACCTGGATCTGCGCCGGCCGTCCTTGCAGAAGATCCTGATGACCCGTCACAAGGTCTGCATGATCACCCGCAAGACCCTGGACAGCATGGGCTTTGTCGAAGTGGAAACTCCGATCCTGGCCCGCTCTACACCGGAAGGCGCAAGAGACTACCTGGTGCCGTCCCGTCTGTACAACGGCAAATTCTGGGCTCTGCCGCAGTCCCCGCAGATCTACAAGCAGCTGCTGATGATCGGCGGCATGGAAAAATACTTCCAGATTGCCAGATGCTTCCGGGATGAAGATCTGCGGGCTGACCGTCAGCCGACCTTCACCCAGATTGACGTCGAAATGAGCTTCGTTGACGAAAACGATGTCTTCGCCGTAGTTGAAAAACTGATGCAGGCAATCTTCATGGAAATCCGCGGCTACAAGGTGGAAGACCACTTTGTCCGCATGACCTGGGATGAGTGCATGAAGCGCTATGGTTCCGACAAGCCGGACCTGCGCTACGGCTATGAAATCCAGAACATCGGTGAGATCTTCGCGGATACGGACTTCACGGTCTTCAGAACCGTGCTGGACAGCAATGGTGAAGTGGATGCCGTGAAATTTGATCAGGCCGCTTCCAGATACAGCCGCAAGAAGCTCGATGAACTGCAGGAATTCATTAAACATAACTTCCGGGCCAAGGCCCTGGCCTGGCTGAAGATGGAGAAGGGCGAACTGTCCGGTTCCATCGTCAAGGCCATCAGCGATGCCGAAAAGCAGGCATTGATCGAGAAACTGGCGATCACCGATGATGATCTGGTGCTGATCGTGGCTGACAAGCCGCATGTGGCTGAGACAGCCCTGGGCGCACTGCGGATCCGGCTGGCGCATGAACTCGACCGGCTGCCGAAGGAAGAAACATACAAGTTCCTGTGGGTTACGGATTTCCCGATGTTTGAATGGGATGAAGAAGAACAGAGATGGCAGGCTGCGCATCATCCGTTCACAGCCCCGCGGGTCAATGACATCAATGAACTCTTCACCGATCCGGAGCATGTCATGAGCCGGGCCTACGACCTGGTCCTGAACGGTTACGAACAGCTCAGCGGTTCCATCCGTATCTATGACCAGAACATGCAGGAGAAGGTCTTTGAGTCCATCGGCATGACCATGGAACAGGCGCAGCAGAAGTTCGGCTTCTTCCTTGAAGCATTCAAGTACGGCACGCCGCCGCACGGCGGTTTCGCCATCGGTCTGGAGCGTCTGATCATGGTGCTCTGCGGCACTGACAACATCCGCGACGTCGTGGCCTTCCCGACCAACAACAGCGCTGTTGACCTGATGAGCGATTCGCCGAACGTTGTCGACCAGGCGCAGCTCGATATTCTGGGTCTGTCGATAAACAAAAAAGACTGAATTGTCAAGACTGTACAGCAGGGTTATCGTCATGTATGATGACCTTGCTGGAAGGGCTTCGTATTTTTCCTACATATTGATATACGGGAGTCCTGACTGGATCTGCCGGTGTTGAAAGCTCGGTACGGCTGAGAATCCTGATGGCAGACCAAGGACACCCACCTCTACATAAGAGGGAACATATCACCCCTTTCAGCTGCTGAACTGAAATATCCGCTTCCTCGGAAGCGGATTTATTCTAGGAGGAAACCCCATGAACACAGCCCGCATCGACCTGCACCTGCATCTGGACGGATCACTGTATCTGCCATGGGCCTACGAGACATCCCTGAAACGGCAGGTGATCCCGGCCGGCACGACTTTTGAACAGTACTACGACATGGTGTTTGCCAAAAACACAAAGGATCACAGTGAAAGCATTACGAAATTCGCGCTGATGTGCGCGGTCCTGCAGGAAAGGGAGGACCTGTACCAGGCGGCTTACCAGCTTACGGTTACCCTGGCAGAAAAGGGACTGTATTATGCGGAAATCCGTTTTGCCAGCCAGCAGCACACGGATCACGGCCTAAGCCAGAAAGAGGCCCTGCAGGCGGTGATCGACGGCTCCCGGGCGGCAATGGCCGAACATCCGGAAATCCGGATCGGCATCATCAACTGCATGATGCACAAAGGTGAAAACGCGGCGGCCAACTGGCAGGAAAACCTGGAAACGATTGCGGTCACCGGGGAACTGCTGGGCAAAGGGGCAGTCGGCCTGGACCTGGCCGGCTTTGAAAACAACGGTGATTTCAGGGATTATGCCCCGCTGTTTGCCGAAGCCGGAAAACGCGGCATCCCGTATACCATTCATGCCGGGGAAATGGGTCTTGGCCAGCATGTCCTGGATGCCCTGGAAATGGGTGCCCGGCGGATCGGGCACGGCGTCAACTGCGTCCAGAAACAGGAATATCTGGAAGCGGTGCTGCAGTCACAGGTTCCGCTGGAAATCTGTGTTTCCTCCAATGTCAAGCGGGACCTTAACTACGCGGCCCATCCGGTGCGTTATCTGATCAATGCCGGCGCGAAGGTGACGATCAACACCGACAACATGGTCTTCGCCCGCACCGACCTGGCCAATGAACACGCCCAGCTGCAGGCTCTCGGGGTCAGCCGGGAACAGCTGTGGCAGTGCACGCTGAATGCGGCTGATGCGGCGTTCTGTGATGAAGAAACAAGGCAGTGGCTGAAAGTAAAACTGGCGGCTGAAGGAAAATGAAAAAAGTCAGGGATCAGTGCCCTGACTTTCTGCTTCTGCGCCGTTTTCTGCTGCGCTTCTTCCGGCTGCGCAGGAGGATATACAGCAGGAGAAGACCGCCTGCACATACCTTGGCTGCGGTACCATGCGTGTGCCAGAAGGCCTTGATGTTGCGGACCAGATACATGCGCCGGCTGAAACGGAGATCTTCTCTGACATACAGGGTTTCACTGTAGACTTCCCGGTCATCAGCCAGGACATGCAGGGTTCCGGCTGCCGTTCCCGCAGTGACCGGGGCGGCAAGAACATCCGGCAGGTCGCTGACGTAGCGGATCGCGGTCTCTGCCGGCAGATCCATATGCATGGTGCCTTCCGTATAAAGCGTATAGCTTTCCATGTCGGGACAGTCCTGCACGGCCACGTCACCAACCGCCATGCCCGGCTCCACCAGGGCATAATTCCGGTAGGCATCCTGCAGCCAGCGGAAAACCGCACCGGCATCCCGCAGGGCACCCTGGTCTTCCGGGCCGTGGCATAGAATGCAGATCAGCCGCATGCCGTTCATTTCGTCCAGCGCTGCCAGACACCGGCCGGCCGGATAGGTAAAACCGGTCTTGCCGCCAAGATAGCCGGGAATATCGAAGATCCCGTCATGCACAAACGACAGCGAAGTCGAGCGCATCATCACGCCCGCCGGGGCGGAGGCCACCGGGGACGATATATAGCGTTCACTCTGCAGGATCTGTACATACAGGTCGTTCTGCAGGCAGTACGTAAACAGCAGTGCCAGGTCTCTGCAGGTGCTGTAATGATTGTCATCATGCATGCCGGTCGGGTTGACAAAGTGGGTATGGGTCATGCCCAGTTCTGCCGCTTTCCGGTTCATATGTTCCACAAACGCTTCCACCGAGCCGTCCGCTGCCACAGCCAGGGCATTGACGCAGTCCGCACCGGAGGGCAGGGCAGTGCCGTACAGCAGGTCCAGCACGGTTGGCGTATCCCCGGCCTGAAAACCCGCCACCGTGGCATTGGCTTCTGCCAGCCCGGCCAGCATATCCAGGGTAATGGTGACGGTTTCCTCCGGATCAAGGGCTTCAATGGCAATGATCTCGGACATCATCTTGGTCAGCGAAGCCGGAAAGATGCGCGCATCGGCATTTTCCTGCCAGAGAATCTGGCCGGTATTGACATCCTGCAGAAAGATGCAGGTGCTGTCGATTTCCGGATATTCCACGGCCCAGACCGGCACAATACCGGTCAGAAAGAACAGCAGACAGAAAAAAACAGGGAGAATTCTCTTCAGTTTCATGACTGCATTATACATGAATCATCTGCAGGAATCATTTAAGAATCAGGGAAGACGGGGATGCAGCGGTGCCGGCTTGCAATCAGACCGGGAAAATATTAGAATGTTGCTGTTTAGTAAAGGTGGTGTCAGAATGACAGAATTTTGGTCTTCGCTGTTATGGTTTGTTGCCGGCGGTGTTGTCGGGGCGCTGATCTGCTATTATTTCACCAAGAAGAATTTTGAAAAGCAGATTGCTGAAAATCCTCCGGTAACGGAAAAGATGATCCGGGCAATGTTCCTGCAGATGGGCCGCAAGCCGAGCGAGGCACAGATCCGCCAGGTTATGCGTTCCATGGGACAGAAGTAGAAGCGATCGAATAAAAAGGGTTATGCCCTTTTTTTCATGTTCCGCTGTAAGCATAAATTTTTCTCTGTTATAATTTAATCTGCAAGCGTTTACACCAAAGGGGATGAATTATTATGATTTATGCTGGCATCGATATCGGCGGGACGACGATTAAAAGCGGTCTGATGGACGGAGACAGCGGAAAGCTTCTGGCAGATATGAGCTGTCCGTTTCCACATGCAAGGGGTGTGGAAGGGACAGCTGAAGATATCCGCAGATCCGTTGACAGCCTGTGTGCGGAGATCGGCATTCCGGCTTCTTCTCTGGGCGGCATCGGCGTCTGTGTGCCGGGCAGCATCTCACCGGATATGTCCATGGTGCTTGATGCCTACAATCTCGGCTTTCACAATGCCCCGCTGAAGGCGGAAGTGGAGAAACTGTTTCCGGATCAGACAGTCACGCTGGGCAACGATGCTGATATAGCCGCCATGGCTGAGCTGAACAACGGTGTTTTCACAGGCCATAAGACGGCAATCCTGCTGACGCTTGGCACAGGCCTTGGCGGCGGGATCATTCTGAACGGAAAGATTTTCCGCGGCGGCAACGGCAACGGTGTGGAGCCGGGACACTTCATCGTTGACATGCACGGAGATCTTGTCTGTACCTGCGGCAGCCGGGGCTGTGCGGAAACGCTGTGCGCGGCTACCTGGCTGGTCAATCAGGGCAAGGAACTGGTCCGCCGCGAACCGGACGGCCTGGTGGCCAGATACGCCGAAGGAGATCCGGACAAGGTTAATGCCCGCATGGTTATTGACTGCGCGCGGGAAAAGGATCCGGCGGCTGAGAAGGTGTTTGATACATATCTTGAAAGCCTGGCTACGGTCATCGCTTCACTGATCGCGCTGTTTGATCCGGAAGTGATCGGCATCGGCGGCGGTGTTTCCGGAGCCGGGGAATTCCTGCTGGCCCCGCTGCGTCAGCGCGTCAAAGAAAAGAATTTCTTCAAGAAGGAATATGAGATTGTCCGGGCGGAACACGGCAATACCGCCGGCATGATCGGCGCGGCAACCCTGGCCAAGGTCGGCTACTGAACAGTCATCAACGGCTTCCGTAAGGAGGCCGTTCCTTTTTTCCGGAATTGATAAGGGCTATGGTAGCACTTCTGTTTTGGCACTGGGCGGTGCATGAAGTATAATAATCCCGTGATGCTTTCGTGACCCACGCCAGGTCATCTTTTCAGACTGAGCATCACCGGTCCTTTACGGACTGCCGGAAAGGAACAGAAGAACAATGAGAATCGGATTGTTTTCGGATACATACCCGCCTGATGTAAACGGTGTGGCAAACAGTACAAGAATCCTGAAAGATGAACTGCGCCGGCATGGACATGATGTCTTTGTTGTGGCCACCGGCATGAATGAAGATACCGGCTGGGATGAGAAGCACGAACTGCTGCGGCTGGGCGGTATCGAGATACCCCAACTTTACGGTTATGTTGTGACAACCCCGTTCCATATCCGGGCGCTCAACGAAATCCGCAAACTGCATCTGGACCTGATCCATGCCCAGACTGAATTCGGTGTCGGCATGTTTGCCCGGATCTGTGCCCGGCAGCTCAACCTGCCGATTGTGATCACGTATCATACGACCTATGAGGATTACACGCATTATGCCAACCCGCTGAATCTGGAAACATTTGATGCCGTGGCCAGAAAAGCTGTGGCCAATCTTTCCCGGCTCTACAGTGATACATCTACGGAAGTCATCGTGCCGAGCAAAAAGACCAAGGAACTGCTGGAGAGCTACAAGGTCCACACGGATATCCATATCGTGCCGACAGGACTGGAACTGGACCGGTTTTCCCCGGAATGCGGCAGTAAAGAGCGCACCCATGAGATCCGGCAGGAATACGGTATCGCCGATGATGAGAAGATGATCATTTCAGTTGGCCGGATTGCCGAGGAAAAGTCTCTGGACATTGTCATTGAGGGTTTTCATCTGGCGGCCAAATCCGGGTGCAGATGCCGGTTGCTGATTGTCGGCGGCGGACCGGATGAAGAAAAACTGCAGCGCCTGGTACAGAATGAAAAACTGACGGAGACCGTCATTTTCGCCGGCAAGAAACCGGCTGACAAGATTGCCGATTATTACCGGGCGGCCGATGCCTTTGTCTCGGCAAGTCTCTCGGAAACACAGGGCATGACCTTTATCGAAGCCATGGCCAGCGGCATTCCGCTGTTTGCCCGTTATGATGAAGTGCTGGACGAGATCCTCATCCCGGAAAAAACCGG
>JAFRHT010000071.1 GCA_017433125.1 Solobacterium sp. | reverse complement strand
TGCCTGGTCCACAGCCAGGGGATCCCCGCTGGCCTGGATGAGCAGGCCGCCCAGCGGCATATCCTGCAGGATTTCCACATTGGCCAGGATAATGCTCATGTTCACATTGAATATTCTTGATACTTCCGAGATCAGCGCCTCACCGACGCTCTCCCGGCCGTAAGTCAGCCGGATCAGGCGGGTATCGGGAGCGACGGTGATGAAGCCGCTCTCCCGCAGCCGGCCCACATTGCTGAGCCCGAAGGAGGCACCGACAAACCGTCTGGTGCTTCCGGCCTGGGGATCAGCGAAGACCTCATAGACATTGCCTTCCTCGACGACCTTTCCGTTTTCCATGACAGCCATGCGGTCACAGATCGATTTCACCACACCCATCTCATGGGTAATCAGCACGATTGTGACTCCGAGCCGGGTGTTGAGTTCCTTCAGCAGGTTCAGGATCGATTCGGTCACATCCGGATCCAGGGCCGATGTGGCTTCGTCACTGAGCAGGATGCGGGGATTGCCGGCCAGGGCCCTGGCGATGGCAACCCGCTGTTTCTGGCCGCCCGAGAGTTCTGCCGGATAGGCATCCGCCTTGTCGGACAGATCCACCAGCTGCAGCAGTTCCCTGACCCTGGCTTCAATGTCCGCTTTGCGCATGCCGGTATACTGCAGCGGGTAGGCGATGTTTTCCGCTACCGTGCTGCGGTCCAGCAGGTTGAAATGCTGGAAGATCATGCCGATGCCCCGTCGCAGGTCACGCAGCTGCCTGTCCCCGGCGGGCACTTCCTTCGTGCTGCCCTCGGCGGTGTGATACAGGCGGCCATTGCGGGCGGTGAAGGTGCCGGCTCCCGAAATGGTGATCGAACCTTCATCCGGGGTTTCCAGGAAGTTGATGCAGCGCACCAGGGTGGACTTGCCGGCCCCGGAATAACCGACGACGCCGTAAATCTCCCCGTCATTGATCTTCAGGCTGACCCCGTTGACCGCGTGCACAAACTGCTTCTCCGTTTGAAACGTTTTCTTCAGATCTCTGATCTCAATCATGGGGCCTTCCTCCTTAAACAAAAATCCCGTCCTGAATGCCAGGACGGGAATAAAATTCTCGTGTTACCACCTTGCTTTACGGATACATCACTGCATCCGCCTCACTGAGTACCAACATACTCGCTTCCTTTTAACGGGGAACTCCGGCATGCCCTCATATCGAACATGCAGCTCCGAGACCATCTTCCCCTGTTCTCCGCTTATCCCATCTCACCAGCCGGGACTCTCTTGGAAGCTTCCTGCAGGATACTCTTCTCTTCACAGCCTTTACGAAAATGAATTTACAATCTTTTCAGGTTATTGTCAATTGTTTTCTGAAATTGTTTTCAGATGTCTTTCCGGGCCAGGGCGGCCAGATAGTTGACCGCGGACAGCGCGGCGACGTTTCCCTGACCGGCTGCCTTGATATACTGGTACGGCTGGCCGGCGATATCACCGCAGGCAAACAGGCCCGGGATATTTGTCTCCATCTGCATATTGACCTTGACGGCCGGACCTTCTGTAGCCAGACCCGGCACGAGCTGACCCGGGAACTGGGCTTCCCGCAGGATGAACACACAGGCGACTTCATGTTCACTGCCGTCTGTCTTCAGCGTCTCAGCCTTCATGCCGCCCAGGATTTCGCGCGGCTTTTCGCGCACGACTTCAATCGCATTGCGGAATTTCGGTTCTTCTTTGTACAGCGGGAAATAGTATACCTTTTCGCAGACTTCGCCCAGATAATCCGCCTCTGCTTCTTCCGCCGGGGCACCGCCGATGACTGCTACGGTCTTGCCCCTGTACAGCGGGGCATCACAGGTCGCGCAGTAACTCACGCCGCGGCCCAGGAACTGTTCCTCACCCGGATACGGCTTGCCGGCCACGACACCGCTGGCCAGGATCACCGTGGACGCTTCCACATATTCGCCGTTCGACTTCTGCAGGGTGAAATAGTCACCCATGCTGTAGACTGCCGTCACCTTTTCTTCGGTGATCTCAATGCCGAGCTGTTCCAGCTGCCGGGTAAAGGCCGCCGCCATATCCTTGCCGGACACGGCCGGCAGACCCGGGTAATTCAGAATTTCATGTGCGACCTGCATCTTGGTGCTGAGGTCCTTCGAGCCGAACAGGATCAGGTTCTTGTTTCTGACCTTGGCTGTAATCGCCGCGGAAATGCCGGCCGGCCCGGTGCCGATAATTGCTGTGTCATAACGAGTCATGGTTTTATACCTCCAGAACACTGTCAATATATCATAAAATTTAATTTGATAAAACTGTTTTGCTCACCAACGCTGAACCCGGCGATACCGCCGCCGCAATCCCGGAAAAACAGCACCGCGGCCGGGTGAATTTCTCAGGTTTTTCTGTTTTATCAGTCATTGTTTTGCTGTGTGTCCGGATCAAGGCCGAAATACACAAACAGCATCCGGTCCTTGCCGTTCATATCCCTGAGGATCTCATAGCGGGCTTCCGGCAGGAGTTCTTCCACCAGCCGGCCCATGCGTTCCCGCTGGTCCCAGCCCATTTCAAAAGCCATCATGGCCTTTTCCTTCAGCACCTGCCGGCAGCTGCGGAAAATGGCCCGGTAGCCTTTCAATCCGTCATCACCGCCGAACAGCGCCACATGCGGCTCAAAGTCCACCACCGAGTGCTCCATGGTCTCTTCTGCCGGTATGTACGGCGGGTTGGAGATCAGGATATCGAGTCTGATCCCGGCGGCGATCAGCGGCTGCAGGTAATCCCCGGTCATGAAGGTGATGTCCGCTTCATTGAGGGCTGCGTTCCTTTCCGCCATGGCGACCGCCTCGGCCGAAATGTCCGTCGCCGTCATCCGCACCCGCGGTTCCTCTTTTGCCACCGTAATCGCAATGGCCCCGCTGCCGGTGCCGATGTCCGCGCAGGCCAGTTCCCCGGCCGGGAAATACCGGTCAATGCGGGAAAGGATATGCGCGCACAGCTCCTCGGTCTCCGGCCGGGGGATCAGCACATCCCCGCTGACCAGCATCTTATAGCCGTAGAACCAGGAATAGCCGAGCACATGGGCCATCGGTTCCTGTTTCAGGATCCGTTCCATGCCCGCGCTGAACTGCTCCTCCAGCTCGGCCGGCATCTCCTCCTCATAGTGCATATACAGGTTGTAGCGTTCCTGCCGGCTCAGTTCCACCAGGAAAGCCATTACCGTCTCAGCCGGCACATCGTTCTGTTCGCAGAGAGTCTCATATTTTTTTACCGCTGCCGCAAAGCTTGTCATACTGCCGCGTTCTCCAGTTTCTCTTTTTCTTCCGCTTCCTTCAGACCGGCAATGACGTCATCCAGCCTGCCTTCCATGATGCGGTCCAGCTGGGTGATGGTCAGGCCGATACGGTGATCGGTCACCCGGTTCTGCGGATAGTTATAGGTCCGGATCTTTTCCGAACGGTCACCGGTGCCGATCTTGGCCCGGCGGATCTTGCCTTCTTCTTCGTCCTTCTGCCGCTTGAGTTCCTCATAGACCCGGGCCCGGATCAGCCGCATGGCGGTTTCCCGGTTTTCGATCTGGGAGCGGCCTTCCTGGCAGTTGACGGTAATGCCGGTCGGCACGTGCACGATGCGGACCGCCGAATCAGTCTTGTTGATATGCTGGCCGCCGGCCCCCGAAGCCCGGTGGGTTTCGATGGTCAGGTCTTTCGGATCGATTTCGATATCGGTATCCTCCGCTTCCGGCTGACACAGCACGGTTGCCGTGGAGGTATGGATCCGCCCCTGGGCTTCGGTCTTGGGCACCCGCTGGACCCGGTGGGCCCCCGATTCGAACTTCAGATCAGCGTATACATCGGTGCCCTTGACTCCGAAGATGATCTGGCTGAAACCGCCGGCTTCCGAGGGACTGGCTTCCATGATCTGGACCTTCCAGCCGCGGGCTTCGGCATACTTTGAATACATACGGAAAAGATCACCCGCGAAGATATTGCCCTCATCACCGCCGGCCCCGCCGCGGATCTCCATGATGACGTCATGATCGTCATCCGGGTCCCGCGGGATCAGCAGTTTCTGGATCCGGGCCAGCAGTTCTTCCCGGGCCGGTTCGCATTCCGCCAGTTCCAGTTCAGCCATCTCCCGCAGCTCCGCGTCCTCATCGGCAGCCATCTCCTGTGCCTGTTCAATCCGGGAATCCAGTTCCTGCAGCTGCGCCCAGGCATCCACGGGCTGCTTCAGCCGCGCTTCCTCCTTGGACAGCCGGGTCATTTCGCGGGGATCCCGGAGGATTTCTTCCGAAACCAGACGCCGGTTGATCTCCTGATACTGTTCTTCGATTTCCTTCAGTTTTGCGCGTACAGGATCCATGTTGTCTTCTCCTTTATTCATCCGCCGCTCTTTCCCGGGCGGCATAGTAAACTTTAAGCCGGCGCAGGGCCCGCGCCTCCAGCTGCCGGATGCGCTCCCTGGTCACGTGGCAGGCAGCCCCGACTTCCTCCAGGGTTTTCGGGATGCCGTCATCCAGGCCGAACCGCATGCGCAGGATGATCTGTTCCCGTTCCGGCAGTTCGGCGATCATCTCTGCCACTTCCTCCCGCAGGAATTCCCGGTCAGCATAAGCCGAAGGATCCTCCGCGGAAGGGTCCTCGATAAAATCGCCCAGGACCGAGGACTCTTCATCCCCGGCCGGCTGTTCCAGCGACACGGTATCCAGCGCCGCCTGCAGGATCTCCTGTACCTTGCGGGCGGATATCCCGTCCAGCCGGGCAGCAATCTCCTCCGCGTCCGGTTCCCGGTGCAGTTCCTGCAGCAGTTCCTTCTGCACGCGCCGGATCTTGACGAGTATCTCGTTCATATGCACGGGCAGGCGGATATCCCTGGCCTGGTCCGCGATGGCCCGGGCCATGGACTGCCGGATCCACCAGGTCGCGTAGGTGCTGAAACGGAAGCCCTTTGCATAGTCGAATTTCTCGACGGCCCGCATGAGGCCGATGTTGCCTTCCTGGATCAGGTCCTGCATGGACAGGCCATGATTCATATAATCACGGGCAATCGCCACAACCAGCCGCAGATTCGCATTGATCATCTTTTCCTTGGCGGCCGCATCGCCTTCCCGGCATTTTCTGGCGGTTTCCCGTTCCTCTTCCGCATCCATCAGCTGGATCTGCCCGATTTCGTTCAGATACTGATGAATCGAATCCGAAAGATGGGCCCGGCTGTCCTCATCCGCAAACGGATCAGGCATATCGTCCGTTTCCGGTCCGGTGTCCGGGAACAGTGCTTCTTCCTCGTCCAGTTCTGCCAGTTCTTCCTCAGCCAGCTTTTCTTCCGGCGTTTTGTCCATACATACTCTCCTTTCGGCAGTCTTATTTTACAATGAATCCCCTGACGGCAGAAAAAAACCTGCTGTGCAGGTTCTTTCTTACTTCAGTCCGTACTTCTTGTTGAAGCGTTCCACACGGCCCTGGGCCTGAGCGAATCTCTGACGGCCCGTATAGAACGGGTGGCAGTTCGAGCAGGTATCCACTCTGATGTCCTTCACAGTGGAACCGGTTTCGAATTCAGAGCCGCAGCTTGTGCAGACAACCTTTGTCCGATAGTACTTCGGATGAATGTCCTTCTTCATTTCAGTTCTCCCTTCCAGCCTTGGACCGCCTGTGGGTCCAAAGAAAGTGCGCTGTTATATTATCATGATACGCCCGGTTGGGCAAGAATCTTTTTTATTCTGTCTGCTCGCGCCAGATATCCGCCCCCAGCGCCTTCAGTTTCTCGTCAATCGCGTCATAGCCGCGGTCGATATGATAGATATCGTGGATCTCCGTCACACCGTCCGCAATCAGACCGGCCAGCACCAGCGAAGCGCCGCAGCGCAGGTCGGTCGCCGTTACCTTGTCACCATAGAGCTTTGCCGGCCCCTTGATCTCGCACATGCCGTTGCCGACTTCGATATTTGCCCCCATGCGCTGCAGTTCCGGGCAGTGCTTGAAGCGTTCCTTGTAGATCGTGTCCTCTACCCGGCTGATACCCTCACACTGGGTCAGAAGCGCCGTCAGCGGCTGCTGCAGGTCGGTTGCGAAGCCCGGATACGGTTTGGTAGTCACATCCACCGCCTTCAGCTTTTCCGGGGTCGACACGCGGATGGAATCAATGCCGATATCCATGGTTACCCCGATCTCGTCCAGTTTCGAGGTAAGCGCCTCGATATGCTTGGGGATGACATTGAGGATCCTGACATCATCGGCCATGGCCGCCGCCAGGATCAGGAAGGTCCCGGCTTCAATCCGGTCCGGGATGATTTCGTGGAAGCACCCCTCAAGATGCCGCACCCCGTCAATGGTGATGATGTTCGTGCCGGCACCCTTGATGCGGGCCCCCATCTTGTTCAGCAGGGTTGCCACGTCAATGATCTCCGGTTCCTTGGCCGCGTTCTCAATCGTGGTCCGGCCCTCGGCATAGACCGCTGCCATCATGATGTTGATGGTTGCCCCGACGGAGGAGATATCCAGGAAGATCTTGTCCCCGATCAGCTTTTCAGCCCGGATCGTATAACAGCCCCGGTCATACTCCACTTCCGCCCCGAGGGCTTCAAAGCCCTTGATATGCAGATCGATCGGCCGCGGACCAAGATAGCACCCGCCCGGCATCTTGATCCGGACATAGCCGTATTTGCCCAGCAGCGCGCCCATGAAGTAGTACGAAGCCCGCAGCTTCGTGACGATATCATCATCGAGATCCGTATTCTTCATATTGGTCGGATCGATGATCAGATGACCGTTGCGGTCCGTATTCACATCCACATTGAGCAGCGCCAGGATCTTTGCCAGAGAATCCACATCGTCGATATTCGGCACCCCGACGATCGTCACCGGCCCGCTGGCCAGCACGGCCGCCGGGATCAGGGCTACGGTCGCGTTCTTCGACCCGGAGATGGTCACTTCCCCGCGCAGCCTTCTGCCGCCTCTGATTTTAATGACTTCCTGCATGCTTCAATTCCCCCTCAATATATGCCAGCATCTCCTGACAGTCCTTCACGAGCACATCACACGCGCTCTGGTCCTGTCCGAACCGCCGGTCCTCTCTCGCAATGACGGTCATGCCGGCATTTTTGCCTGCTTCGATGCCGAAGCGGCTGTCTTCATACACCACGCATTCCTGCGGCGCCGCGCCGATCACTTCCGCCGCGGTCAGATACACGTCCGGTGCCGGCTTGGGCCGCTTGACCGAATCGGAATCGATGATGACATCGAAATCACCGGTAATGCCCATCTCCCGCAGGGCCCGGTCAATAGCCGGCCGCGGCGATGACGAGCAGCACGCCAGCTTCAGCCCGTATTCCTTCAGCTTTGCCAGCACTTCCGGAATCCTCGGAAACATCACTTCCCGGCAATTCAGCGGCCGGTCCGCGAAATAATCATCATTCAGCTGTCTGATTTCCTCCCGGGACAGCCGGTGGTCAAACATCTCATACAGCATATCGTATGTCTGGGCCATGTTCGTGCCGATAATCGTATAGACCAGTTCATTTGTCCCGGTATAACCGGCAGCCCGCATCCAGGCCACCGTACCTGACATATAATAGCCTTCACTGTCGAACAGAATGCCGTCCATGTCAAAAAGAACTGCTTTGATCATTGTTTTAACTCCCGGCATTATTCTACTGTATTTTGTCCTGATTACCAATAGGACAAAGCCGGACAGTTTGTTTTCTGTCCGGCCGGCCCGGTAATTCAGGCAATACTGACATGCGTCATGCCGCAGACCCGGGCGGTATCCCGGTCTTCTGCGGGAGCGGCACATCCGGGACGGACAGAATAAAAGTGCTCTGTGTCAGAGCACTTTTCTGTTCTGCATCAGTATTCTTCGTCGGCTTTGACCGGTTCCGGTTCTTCGGTTTCTTCCAGTTCCTCGATCTCTTCGTCATCCAGGTCATCCAGATCCAGATCACTGTCGTGAACCTCATTGAAAGAGCGGCGGTTGCGCAGATCCCACTTGTTGCCGCTGAGGGCAGCGAAACGGGTGTCCAGCATCAGATCGGAATAGAATACCGCTTTCTTGCGGTTTACCTTCTCCGGCGGAATCTTCATCATCTTTACGACTTCCTGCCAGAGCCGGGAGAATTCAATTTCCTTCTTCCGCCTGGACATGACTTCATAAGCTGCGTCAGTCATTGTTTCCTTAGTTGTGCTCATCGAAATCACTTAAACCTTCTTTCATTACATATGTTCCGGAGCACTGACGCCAATGCAGTCAAGGGCGTTCTTCAGTGTGATCTCACAGGCCTGCACCAGGGCGACGCGCTGGGCCGACTGTTCCGGGTTGCCGGGGTCAACAATTTTGGATTCATTGTAGTAACTGTGGAATGCCTGGGCAAAGCGGGCAATGTAGTTGACCATCTTATGGGGCATCCGGCTGGCAGCCGCGTCCGCGATGACCTGCGGGAACTCATTCATGAGCTTCAGCAGGGTCAGTTCCTTTTCGGTGGTGATGAGATCATATTTCTCACATCCGGCTGTTTCCCCGGCTTTTTCCAGGACCGAGCACATTCTGGCGTGGGCATACTGGGCATAGTAAACCGGGTTTTCGTTGGATCGTTTGGTAGCCATATCAAGATCGAAGTCCATCTGGGTATCGGCAGCCCGGCTGGCAAAGAAGTACCGGACGGCATCAACACCGGCTTCGTCCATCAGGTCACGCAGGGCAACCGACCGGCCGGAACGCTTGGACATCTTGAATTCCTGGCCGTCCTTGATCAGCCTGGCCATCTGGATAATTTCCACTTCCAAGGTATTCTCCGGCAGGCCCAGGGCGGTCAGTGCCGCCTGTACCCGGGCGATATAGCCGTGATGGTCCGCCCCCCAGAGGTCAATCAGCTTCGTGTATCCCCGGTTATACTTGTCCATGTGGTAGGCAATATCCGAGGTGAAATATGTATAGGCGCCGTCGCTCTTGATCAGCACCCGGTCCTTATCATCGCCGAAGTCGGCTGTCCGCAGCCACAGGGCTCCGTCCGCTTCATAAATCCGGCCCATGCCCCGCAGTACATCCAGGGCATCCCGCACCAGGCCGCGGTCATACAGCGACTGTTCGCTGGTCCAGACATCGAAGTGAACCCGGAACTCGTCGAGGTCAGCCTTCAGTTTGGCAATTTCCGCCTGCAGGCCGTATGCGCGGAAATACGGCAGGCTTTCTTCTTTTGTCATCTGCGCGTATTTATCCCCGGCTTCTTCTTTCATGACCGCGGCAATCTGGATCAGGTCCGCCCCGTGGTAGCCGTCTTCCGGCACTTCGGCATCAATGCCGCAGGCCTGCAGATAGCGCGCCTGAAGTGATTTTGCCATGTTGTTGATCTGGTTGCCGGCATCGTTGATATAGTACTCCGGCAGGACATCGTAGCCGGCTTTCTTCATCATCCGGCACAGGGAGTCACCGATGGCCGCGCCGCGGGCATGCCCGGGGTGCAGATCGCCGGTCGGATTGGCGGATACGAACTCCACCATGATCCGCTCACCGTGCCCGCTGTCGGAGCAGCCCCACTGACTGCCGGCAGCCAGCACGGCCGGGATGACCGACTGCAGGGAATCGTGCTTCATGAAGACATTCAGGAAACCCGGTCCGGCAATTTCCAGTTTTTCCGCGTTCACGCTGTCTGCCGCAAAGACCGCTGCGATCTTCTCGGCTGCCTCACGCGGCTTGAGACCGGCCCGTCTGGCCAGTTTCATGGCACAGTTGGTGGCGTAGTCGCCGTGTGCCTTGTCACGGGAAAGACTCAGTTCGATATCACCGGCTGTCACCGGCAGTTCCAGCGCCGCCGCTGCGGCCCGGGCAAACTCTTCTTTCAGCTGATCTTCAATTCTGCTCATCTGTAGTTCCTTTCCATTCCCAGACGAATGTCTGCTGCAGGACATTCTGTTCCCCCTGCATAAGTCTGTATTCCACGGTTGTTTTCTCCTGTTCCGTATCATAACGGAGCAGCTCCGTTTCCATCTCAATCGTTCCGTACGGCGTGTGCACGGTTCCTGTCCCGCGGCCGTTTATGTTCAGGATAATCTCCGTCACGGTTTCCCCGAACCGGCGGATCACAATTTCCTCCGGGGCAAACATAACCTCATGCCGCACCGCCGCATCTTCCTTCTCCGCATAGCTGAGAACACCGCCGGAAAACCGTGCTCGGCCTTCGGCGAGTATTGTTCCCCGCGGCATTTCCGCCGTGAATTGTGTCAGTCTGATCCGGCCTTCCATGCGTTTACTTAACGTATTATAGCCAAGCAGTATTTCTTGTCAATAAAAAAGAAAGCGGTTTCCTTTTGATTTTCCTAAGCCGGCCGCAGCGGGTCAGAAAAGAAGCCGCTGCCGGCTTCTTTTTTACTGATTTTCAGACCCGAAGGCCGGGAAGAAGACCCGGTTGTCACTCAGCAGCGGGGCCTTGATCAGACTCGCCACGATGCTGGAAGCGGCCGAGAGCTCCCGGATTTCCCCGCCGTGCATGCGGATCCAGATGGCGTTTTCCCGCTGCCCGCTGTAGGGCTCATACGGACGCTGCAGGACGGCCTGGTGGGCCAGATAGTATTTCGGGTCATACCCCTGCGCCTGCAGCGCTGCCGTGATCCTTTCGATATTCTCCGGGGTCCCTTCGGCGTAGTCGAACAGCCGCCGGTCACGCAGCCGGGACGCCAGGTCCGCCGTCACCGGGTCATCGCACCGGCTCAGCAGCTGGAACCCGTAGCTGCAGGTGTATTCATCCAGGACAAAGAATTCGTCGAGGGTCAGTTTTCTTTTTTCTGCCAGCGGTTCGAATTCCGGTATCACATGCGGGAATTTCCCGGCTTCGGCCAGATCCCGCAGCCGCACAAACAGCTGGGCAATCAGGCTTTCATAACTGCGGGCAATCGGGTGGTAATACACCTGCCAGTACATATGATAGCGGGCCATGATGTAGTATTCCACGGCATAGACACCG
>JAFRHT010000070.1 GCA_017433125.1 Solobacterium sp. | reverse complement strand
TTGACGGCCGGCGACGGTTGAAAATGCAAAGTTGGCTTCGACATACAAAGTATGGCAAAGCCAGCGCCTTAAGACGCTGGCTTGTGATAAAAGGCTTATAGCCTTAGAGCAAACCACCCGTTTCACGGGTGGTTATGATTTCCGGGCACAGGATGAATCAGTCTTAAATATTTGAAAGAAACGCTGTGCGGACCCGGCAGCGAATGATATGGAAGTTCATGGTTAAACAGTGTATAATTACGTACATTGGAAGAGGAATGTTATGGAAAACGATCTGGTAAAAAGTGTTAGAAGAGCGGTAAGTCTGCTGGATAAGCTGTACGAGGAGTCTGATCATCTGCACTGGACCTATCTGCGGTATGCAAATATAACAGATAAACTGAATACGACAGACAAGAAGGCAATATATATAGCTTTACTGACGGCACTCCTGCTTAGCGGTCTGGTATCCAATCTGCGGCTGTTCATGGGTTTCAGCCTGCAGGTCTGGCTCAGTCTGCTGGCGGCAATCTGGATCGGTGCTGTCTGCATCTGGCTGTACAGTTCAACAGCCGGGAAAAAGAAAACGACAGAGGAATATATCGTTGCCAAGGAAGATTATGAGAAGGTTGTCAAGCCCTTCATGGACCAGATAGATGCCAGTGCGGATCTGAAGCGGATTCCGCCGAGATATCAGTATCCGATTGCGGCAAAATATATTCTGGAACAGCTGAGGAACGGCACCCAGACCGTTGATGAAGCAGTGCAGAAATATGAAGAGCACTTTGATGATATGGCCGGCTGGTCTGACCATGAAGAATTCCGGAATACGAAAGAACAGGAACAGAGTGTCCGCATGTTCTATCCGGATGCTGAAATCCCGGAAAGATACGAACGAAAATCATCGGTTGTCAACCGGGATAAGTAATCAGTTTTTGTCCTTGCACGAAACAGATAAGAATGATATTATAGTTGACGCACTGAAAAGTGCGTCTTCTGTTCCGCTGGCCGGTTTGGGACCATGAGCAGAAAGATCAATCGGTACAGAAGGAGAGAAGATAGTATGAAAATGGATCTGGTTGACAAGATTACAAAATCACAGCTGCGCAACGACATTCCGGAATTTGAAGCCGGCGACACCCTGCGGGTTCACGTCAGAATCCGTGAAGGTGAGAAGTCCCGTATTCAGATGTTCGAAGGTGTCTGCGTAGGCAAGAAGAACGGCGGCGTCGGCGAGACATTCACAGTCCGCAAGATGTCCAACGGGATCGGCGTGCAGAGAACATTCCCGATGCATTCCCCGATCATCGACCATGTCGAAGTAGTCCGCTTCGGTAAAGTCCGCCGGGCCAAGCTGACATACCTGAAGGGTCTGTCCGCCAAGAACGCACGTATCAAGGAAGATCGCTGAGTTCGATGGGAGAAGGTTCAATACCTTCTCTTTTTTTTGTTATAATTTCAATATGACAGTGAAAAAGCAAAAGAGAAAACTGCGGCCGTTTATCCGGGAAACCCTTGAATTCCTGAAAGAGCTGGCAATATGCATGCTCATTGTTTTTATCGTCGGGAAATTCATTGTCCAGCCGATTGAAGTCAAGGGGAGTTCCATGTATCCGACGCTGCAGGACGGTTCATACGGCATTACCAACGTGATCGGCCGGAAGACCGGTCACATTGAGCGTTTTGATATCGCCATCATCTATCTGAAGGATAGGGATGAATACCTGGTCAAGCGGGTGGTCGGCCTGCCCGGCGAGACGATTGCCTATACGGACGGGGTTTTGCATGTCAACGGGACACCGGTCAGTGAAACGTTCTTTGATGATGCGTATGTCAGTACTTTTGGCGAAGGATTCATGGGGGATATAGACCCGGTCACCCTGAAGGAGGATGAATACTACTGTCTGGGGGACAACCGTCCGCACAGTTCAGATTCGCGGGTATACGGTCCGTTCAAGGAAGATGTCATTGTGGCAAAGGGGGCACTGATCCTGTTCCCGCTGTCGGAATTCGGAGTGCGGACATGGTAAAAGTACAGTGGTACCCAGGGCATATGGACAAGGCCCGGCGGGAGATGCAGGAAAAGCTTAAGGTGGTGGATGTGGTCATCGAAGTGCGTGATGCCCGGATCCCGGAGGCTTCCCGCAACCCGGTGCTGGATTCGCTTTCATCGGGCAAGCCCCGCATTATTGTGCTATCAAGGCGTGACATGGCGGATGAGGCGGAGACGGAAAAATGGCTGCGTCAGCTGGAGCTGGGCGGCTGCAGGGCTCTGGCTGTTGATCTGCAGAGAGATAAGAATGTCAAAAAGAAACTGCTGCAGGCAGCGCTGGACCTGACCCGGGAAAAACGGGAGAAACAGTTCAGCCGCGGAATCCGGCCGCGGCCGGTAAGGGCCACGGTCTGCGGTATTCCCAACGTCGGCAAGTCCACCCTGATCAACCGGATCGCTTCCCGCAGCCAGGCTAAGACCGAAGACCGGCCAGGTGTGACCCGCACTCTGACATGGATTCATGCGGATGAGAAGCTGGAACTGCTCGATACGCCGGGGGTTCTCTGGCCGAAGTTTGATGATGAAAAAACCGGTTCGCTGCTGGCGGTAACCGGAGCTATTAATGATGATATCCTGGATATTCCCATGATTGCCATGGACGGTATCCATATTATCCAGGACCGTTATCCCGGCCTGCTGCCGGAGGTGTATGGGTGCAGCCGGGAAGACAGTCCGCCGGCAGTGCTGCGGGCCATTGCGGCGAAACGGAATCTGCGGAAGGAAAACGATCTTCCGGATACCAAACGGGCGGCTGTCATGTTTCTGCAGGAAGTCCGTAAGGGCCGGATCGGACCGCTGACACTGGAGGCTGCGGATGAAGAAACAGAAAATCTGTCCGAATGACTATGAACATGAAGCCTGGCGGAATAATCGGCTTGTGCTGGGTATTGACGAGGCCGGCAGGGGACCACTTGCCGGTCCTTTAACCGTTGCCGGGGTGGTTTTCCCGATCGGGTATGAAAACCCCGATATTTATGATTCCAAGTCCCTGAGCGGGAAGAAACGGGATGAACTGTACGATATCATCATGGCTGACGCGCTCTATTTTGCCGTAAAAATTGTCAGCGAAGCAGATATTGACCGGTACAACATCTACCGGGCGGACCAGCTGGCCATGGCGGAAATTGCCGCAGACCTGCAGGCAGATCTCATCCTGACGGATGCCATGCCCCTGAACCTGGATACGGAAGTGATCCCGCTGGTCAAGGGAGATCAGAAATCCATTTCGATCGCGGCCGGATCAATTCTCGCCAAAGTGACCAGGGACAGGCTCATGCTGGCATATGACAGAATCTATCCCCAGTACGGTTTTGCCCGCAACAAGGGTTATCCGACGAAGGAACACCTGCAGGCCATTGAACAGTATGGCATTACTCCGATTCACCGCCGCAGTTTCGGACCGGTGGCGGTGCACCAGGAACAGCTTGATTTATAACGGAAGGAGACTGCCGGATGAATACGAAACTGAAAGAACGCAAAGACACGGATCCCGCGTACCACTGGGATCTTTCGACCCTGTATGCAAATGATGAAGCCTGGCAGCGGGAACTGGACACGCTGGAGGACCTGATCCAGGCCGTGGAACAGCGGCAGGGAACCCTGCATGATGCGGAAGACATTGCGGCATATTTTGCGGCCCGGACAGCCCTGAGCAGGACACTGAACAATCTGTTCACTTATGCCAGCCTGCGCCAGAGCGAAGACACCCGGGCGGCGGAAGGAAACCGCATGTATGCCCGGATCTTCAGCCGACTGACTGATGCGGAAAGCAGGACTGCCTTTGCCGAGCCGGAAATCCTTGCGCTGCCGATCGAAGAACTGGAGGCCATCCGGGACGCAGAGGTCATGGCGTCTTACCGGTTCACCATGGACTGCCTGATCCGCCGCAAACCGCATACGCTTACGGCTGGCGAAGAGGAACTGCTGGCCCGGCTCAGCCAGGCCCTGCGGGCACCGCAGGAAATCGCTGAGAAGCTGATGGACGCCGACCTGACATTTGCGTCAGTTCCGGATGAGCAGGGGCAGATGCACGAAGTCAGCGGGGCAAATTACATCCTGCACCAGCAGAGCCCGGACCGGACACTGCGCCGCAATGCCTTTTTCAGCCTGTATAAGGGCTATGCAGGCCACATCCATACCTTTGCTGCCGCGTATGCCGGGGCCGTGCATGCGGCCATTGCCGAAGCAGCGGCCAGGCACTATGCATCCTCACGGGAGATGTCCATGGCTGAGGATCATATTCCGACTGCTGTCTATGACCAGCTGATCACTGCTGTCCATGATCACATGGATGTCATGCACCGCTACGTCAGGCTCAGAAAAAAACTGCTGGGTGTTGATGAACTGCACTATTATGATCTTTATGCCCCGCTGGCCGAAGGGCCAAAAGACGAATACACATACGGGCAGGCGCAGGAGATGGTGCTCTCAGCGGTCTCTGTTCTGGGTGAAGACTATGTCAATACCGTCCGCCGGGCATTCAATGAGGGCTGGATTGATGTTTATCCGAACAAGGGGAAAACAGGCGGCGCCTATTCCTCCGGCACATATGATTCGGCTCCGTATATCCTGCTGAACTACACCGGCACACTGGAAAGCGTCTCCACCATTGCACATGAAATGGGGCACTCCATGCATTCCTGGCTGGCAAATCATGCCCAGCCGGCACACCTGGCAGATTATACGATGTTTGTGGCCGAAGTCGCTTCCACCGTCAACGAAAACCTGATGATCGAGCAGCTGCTGAAGAACTGTGATGAGCCGTACCGCAGGATGGCACTGCTGAATCAGTATCTGGAAAGCTTCAAGGGCACGGTGTACCGGCAGACCATGTTTGCCGAATTTGAAATGAAGGCTCATGCCCTGGCTGAACAGGGGGAAGCGCTGGATGCGGAAACCCTGAATCATCTGTATCTGGAACTGATCCGGGAATACTTCGGGGAAGATCTGGTTATCGATGATGAAGTGAAGTACGAATGGGCCAGGATACCGCATTTCTATATGCTGTTCTATGTTTATGTATACGCGACCGGGTACAGCAGCGCTGCCGCCATATCGCAGAAGATCCTGAGCGAAGGACAGGAAGCTGTCAGACCATATCTGGAATTCCTGCAGATGGGCGGCAGCCGTTTCCCGCTGGATGAACTGCGGTATGCCGGCGTGGACCTCATGACGCCCCGGCCGGTGGCAGTTGCCCTTGACAAATTTGCGGCCGTGCTGGCCGAAGCAGAAGTGCTGGCTGCACAGCTGGAACAGGAATAAGCGTGCCGGGCCATACAGAAGAACAGTGATATAAATTGACTGATAAGCCACGGCATCCCGAAACCGGCAATCCCTGCCGGTTTTTTTGCTGCGGCTGTATGATTCCGCGGATTTCTGCGAATAGTATCTGTGGAGAACAGGCTATGGAACTAAGAAATCTGCTGATTGGGGCAGCCGGGCATTACAGCGGGGACTGGTCAAAAATAGCGAAAGCAGTACAGAATCATGAAGAATATCCGGTTATGGGGGAACAGTGTCTGACCATCTGCGATGCGTTGTATCCTGATGTGCTGCGGCAGCTGCGCTTTCCGCCCTGGGTTATATATTATGAAGGGGATTTGAATCTTCTGAAACAGCCGATGCTGACGATTGTCGGGTCCCGCCAGTGCAGTCCGTACGGAGCTGGGGTTACAAAATACCTGGCGTCAGAACTGGCCGGGCGTTACGTACTGGTATCCGGTCTTGCCAGAGGGGTGGATGGCCTGGTACATGAAACAGCCATGAAAAACGGCGGATCCACGATCGGGGTGATCGGGTGCGGCCTCGATATTCACTATCCCCGAAGCAATGATCTTCTATACCGGAAGATGAAGAAAAGCCAGCTGATCCTTTCGGAATATCCCCGCGGCACCCCGCCCCGGAAAGAACACTTTCCCTGGCGCAACCGGATCCTGGCAGCCCTGGGCGAACAGATCATCGTTACCCAGGCGGCCCTGCGCAGCGGCACGATGCTGACGGTGAATGAAGCCCTGAATCTGTCAAGGACGGTATGGTGTGTCCCGTATCCGTTCGGGGATGAAACTGGGGCCGGAAACAACCTGCTGATCTCCCAGGGCGCAATGATTCTGTACCGCCCGGAACAGGTGGGGGATTTTCAGCCGATGAAACATAGAACTTGCAAAGACGAATCAATTTCTGTATCCTAGGCTTTGTTTTACAAGATGAGGTGAGTTGCAATGAAAAATCTTGTCATCGTGGAGTCACCCTCCAAATCGAAGACAATTCAGAAATATCTGGGTCCGGACTATACGGTCGTTTCCAGCAAGGGTCATATCAGAGATCTCGCCATCCGCGGCAAAGACGGTCTCGGGGTAGACGTGGAAGCCGGTTTTGTGCCGACCTATGAAATCTCAAAGGATAAAAAGGAAATTGTAAAGGATCTGCAGAACAAGGCGGCCAGGGCCGGACAGGTCTATCTGGCAACCGACCCGGACCGTGAAGGGGAAGCCATCTCCTGGCACCTGGCCCAGGAACTGGGACTCCCGGAAGATGCTGTAGACCGGGTCACATTCCATGAAATCACGCATAACGCCGTCCAGGATGCGTTCCGGCAGCCGCGGGCGATCGACATGGACCTGGTGCACTCACAGGAAACCAGACGGATCCTTGACCGGATCATCGGTTTTAAACTGTCCAAGCTTTTAAACAGCAAGATCAAGTCCAAATCAGCCGGCCGGGTGCAGTCAGTAGCCCTGAAACTGATCGTGGAACGGGAAAAGGAAATTCAGGCCTTTGTTCCGAAGGAATACTGGACGCTGGACGCGAAGTTCCGCAAGGACGGCATTTCGTTCACGGCTTCCCTGGCCCGCATCAACGGGGAGAAAGCGGAACTGAACAATGAAGCGGATGCCATGCAGGCTTACAATAACTGCCAGGGTGAATTTACCCTGACCGGTATCAAGCCGACCACCAAGTCCGCGGCGCCTTTCAAGCCGTTCATTACCTCCACGCTGCAGCAGGAAGCCTCTACCAAGCTGGGCTTTTCGGCCAAGCGGACCATGTCGATCGCCCAGAAACTCTATGAAGGTATCGATATCGGCAACGGCCAGGAAGGCCTGATTACCTACATGCGTACTGACAGCACCAGGCTTTCAAATGTCTATATGGCCGCGGCTAGGGAACGGATCGAGGCGCTGTACGGGAAAAAGTACCAGGGCACATACCGGGTTAAAAACGATTCAAATGCCCAGGATGCCCACGAAGCCATCCGGCCGACAAATCTTGAGAATGAGCCGGATAAGATCAAGCCGTATCTGACCAATGAACAGTACAAGCTGTATAAACTGATCTATGCCCGGGCGCTGTCTTCGCTGATGGCTCCGGCCAGGTTCAGCGGCGAAGGCATTACGCTGTCACAGAATGGTTATGAATTCACAGCAAGCGGCAGCCGCATGACCTTTGACGGCTGGCTGAAAGTATACGGGGATTACTATGCCAGCAAGGATACAGTCCTGCCGGAGCTCTCGGAAGGGGAAAAGCTGAGTGCAGAGGAGCTGAAGCCTGCGCAGCACTTCACTGAACCGCCGGCCCGCTATACCGAAGCCAGACTGATCCGTGAGATGGAGGAAGACGGGATTGGCCGTCCGTCCACCTATGCGATGATCATTGATACGATCCAGGAACGCGGTTATGTTGATCTGAAGCCTTCGACGGAGAAATCCAAGACAAAAGTATTCTTCCCGACAGCGCAGGGCATCCTGACCGTGGAGAAACTGGATGAGTTCTTTGCGGGGATCATCAATACGAAATACACCGCCAGGATGGAAAACGAACTGGATGAGATTGCCGAAGGCAAGGAGAACGAAGTCCGGGTCTTGACCTCCTTCTGGAAGAAATTTACCCCGCTGCTGGATGAAGCATACGAGAAGATGGAAAAGATCCAGCCGGAGAGAACCGGGGAAGTCTGCCCGGAATGCGGCGGTGACCTGGTCTACAAGTCCGGCCGCTACGGCAAATTCATTGCCTGCATCAATTTCCCGACCTGCCGGTATACCAAGCAGCTCAACAGTGAAGTCAGGGAAAAACCGGAGCCGACCGGGAAGATCTGTCCGAAGTGCGGCGGCGAGCTGCTGAAACGGCGCAGCCGCTACGGCACATATTTCCTGGGTTGTTCCAATTTCCCGGAATGCCGTCACATGGAAACGCTGGAAGGGGAACCGATTTCCCTGAAAAGCACCCGTACGGCAAAGAAAACAGGCGGCCGTACAACCCGCAGAAACGGCCGGAAAAAGGCGTAAACCATGAAGCAGGAAGCGATTGTCATCGGGGCCGGCCTGGCCGGCAGTGAAGCAGCCTGGCAGCTGGCTGAGCGCGGTATCCGGGTCCGGCTGGTTGAAATGAAGCCGCAGAAGCGCACGCCGGCCCATGCGGCGGACACGTTTGCCGAACTGGTCTGTTCCAACTCTCTGCGCTCCGACGCACTGACCAATGCGGCCGGGCTGCTGAAAGAGGAAATGCGGCTGATCGGATCGGTGATCATGAGCTGTGCCGATGCCCACCGGGTGCCGGCCGGTTCGGCCCTGGCCGTGGACCGGGAAGGATTCTCCCGGGCGGTAACCGAAAAACTGCAGAATCATCCGCTGATTGAAATCATCAGCCAGGAGATGGATCATATTCCGGAAGAACCGGTCATCATAGCCAGCGGACCGCTGACCAGTGATGCGCTGATGAATCCGATCCGTGATCTGCTCAAGGCCGAAGACTGTTACTTTTATGATGCCGAGGCCCCGATAGTCACCGCGGACTCCATTGATTTCACCAAGGCATACCGCAAATCCCGTTATGACAAGGGCACGGCAGACTATGTCAACTGCCCGATGACCCGGGAAGAGTTCGACAGCTTTTATGAGGCAGTTATCAACGGCGCAACAGTGCCGCTGCATAACTTTGAGAAGGAAGTCTACTTTGAGGGGTGCATGCCGTTTGAGGTCATGGCCAGAAGGGGCCGGGAAACACTGCTGTTCGGGCCGATGAAACCGGTCGGGCTGGAACACGACGGCATGCGGCCCTACGCAGTCGTGCAGCTGCGCCAGGATAATGCCGAAGCCAGCCTGTACAATATCGTCGGCTTTCAGACTCATCTGACCTGGGGGGCTCAGAAAGAAATCCTGCGGCTGATCCCGGGCCTGGAGAACTGTGAGATCGTCCGTTACGGGGTCATGCACAGAAACACCTTTATCAACGCCCCGAACTGCCTGCGGGAAACCTATCAGGCAAAGATTCGTGATGATCTCTTCTTTGCCGGCCAGATGACCGGGGTGGAAGGTTATATCGAATCGGCAGCCAGCGGCATGCTGGCGGGTATCAACATGGCTCACTACCTGAAAGGGGAACCGCTGGTGACACCGGGGCCGGAAACAATGATCGGCGCCATGGCCTATTACATCACCCATGCCGATCCAAATCATTTCCAGCCTATGAATGCCAATTTCGGCATCTTCCATCTGAATGAAAAAGTCCGCAAAAACGAACGCAAGGAAGCCATAGCCAGACAGGCTCTGGCCGTGATCAGGAAGCTGGTGGACAGCCATGCGCTTTGAGGATTCCCTGGACGGATTCCTGCGGCACATGAAGATGTCCCGCACCGGATCCGCCGACACCCAGAATGCCTATCACCGGGATGTGCTGCGGTTTCTTCAGTATCTGGAGGAAGAGGGCATCACGTCCTTTGAAGATGTGACCAAGGAGCATATCAGCCGGTATGTGACCGCTCTGCGCAGCGGTGAGATTGGCGGCCAGCCGCTGGCCAATGCCAGCTACTCCCGCAATCTTTCGGCTCTGCGTTCCTTTTACCGTTATCTCAATAAATATGAAGATATCGAAAACAACCCGGTCCGCATGTTCCGCGGGGCGGCGGGACAGCGCAAACTGCCCGAATACCTGACCTTTGATCAGATGGAAAAACTGCTGAACTGTTTTGATCTGTCAGATCCGGCAGAGATCCGTGACCGCTGCGTTCTGGAAGTTATGTATGCCTGCGGCCTGCGTGTTTCCGAGTGTGCCGGTCTGAAAATCTCAAATATCAGCCTGCGGGAGCAATATCTGACAGTGCTGGGCAAGGAGAGCAAGGAACGTATGGTGCCGTTCTATCACCGCTGTGCCCAGCTGATTGATCTCTACCTGCGGGTAAGCCGCCCGCAGTTCGTCCGGGAAGAACACGACTTCCTGTTTGTCAACCAGAAAGGTAAGCCGCTGAGCCCCCGGGCTATCCAGCTGATCTGCGAAAAGGCGGAAGCCAGGGCCGGCCTCAGCATCCATGTACACCCTCATATGATCCGGCACTCCTTTGCGACGCACCTGCTGGACAACGGGGCGGATCTGCGGGTTGTGCAGGAACTGCTCGGGCATGAAAATCTGTCCACTACACAGATCTACACCCATGTGACCGGTGACCGGCTGCGGCGGGTTGTGGATGAGGCGCATCCCCACAGCCGCAGGCAGAAATAACATGTAAGCATTTTCATTAAAAATGTACTTGCAATATGAGTTCAGTATGATAGAATCCCAATGAAAAGAAAGGATTTGTAAGGCATTCGGTTACAGACCCTTTTTTTGGAAAAGTGAAGGAGGACTCTTATGAACAAGTATTCTCTGCTCAGCATGAAAGATTTGACGAAGCAGGATATCATTCAGATCCTCGACGATGCTTTATTGTTCAGCGACAAATATAAAGATTGGCAGCTGCCCTGTTCCAAGGCTCTGGTTGCCAATCTTTTTTTTGAAGCATCGACGCGGACACACTACTCATTTGAGAGCGCAGAACTGCAGCTTGGATGCAAGCCGGCGGACATCGATGTCGGCAAGAGCTCCATTACAAAAGGTGAAACACTCTATGATACAGTCAAGGTTCTGGAGTCCATCGGCTATGATGCCGTGGTGATCCGGCACTCCCAGGATGCCTATTACCGCGAACTGGAAAACATCAATATCCCGATCCTGAATGCTGGTGACGGCCAGGGTGACCACCCGACTCAGTGCCTGCTCGACCTGCTGACAATGTATCAGGAGTTCGGCCATCTGGAAGGTTTGAAGGTTGTCATCTGCGGTGACATCCTGCACAGCCGGGTAGCGGCTTCGGACAAGGAAGCGCTCGAGAAGATGGGGGCGTCTGTCTGCTTTGCCGGGCCGGAGATCTGGCGCCGGGAAGGCTTCCGGGCGGTTGAGTTTGATGATGTGATTGAAGACGCGGATGTGATCATGATGCTGCGGATCCAGAAGGAAAGAGGCTCTGCCCTGACCGATGTCAGTGATGAGGAATATCTGGAGCGCTACGGCATGAACAAGACCAGATACGCGAAAATGAAGGACACGGCGATCATCATGCATCCGGGACCGATCAACCGCGGTGTCGAGTTTGATACGGATCTTGTCGAAGCGCCGAAGAGCCGTTACTTCAAGCAGATTCAGAACGGTGTCCTGGTGAGGAAAGCAGTCATCAAGAGAGCCTTCGGCTTCGCTCCTTTTGCCAAAGAGGATGCGCAGTGAGAAGGCTGATCCGGGGCGGACAGGTTCTGCTGGATGAAGGCCTGAAAGCCTGTGAAGTGCTTTTCGATGAAGAACAGATACTGGCGATTGCCGAAATGATCGACGCGCCGGATGCCGAAGTGATTGATGCTTCCGGACTGACGGTGCTGCCGGGTCTGGTGGATACACATGTGCATCTGCGGGAGCCGGGCCAGGAACAGAAGGAAACAATTGCGACCGGCAGTATGGCTGCTGCCCACGGTGGTTTTACCACGGTCTTTGCCATGCCCAATGTCAAGCCGTTCCCCAATGACCGGCAGACAATGAAGGCTTACCTGGATCTGATCGCAAAAGACGCCGTGGTCACAGTCTGGCCGTTCGGCACGATCACCCGGGATGAAAAGGGGCAGGAACCGTCTGATTATGCCGGCATGAAGGAACTCGGCATCAGCTGGTTCTCCGATGACGGTGTCGGAGTGGCTGACGAGAATGTCATGCGCCAGGCCATGATGAAGGCAAAGGAAGCCGGAGTGCTTTTCTCATGCCACACGGAAGACATGAACTACCGCCGGCCGGGCGCTTCCGTCCATCAGTCTGCCTATGCCGATCTGATGGGCTGGGGCGGCATTCCTTCCGCCTGTGAAAGTGTCCAACTGATCCGCGACATGGAAATTGCCGGGCCGCTTGGCCTGCGCTACCATGGCTGCCACATTTCCGCAAAGGAAAGTGTGGAGGGGATCCGGAAAGCCAAAGCGGCCGGCTGGGATGTCAGCGCGGAAGTTACCGCCCATCACCTGCTGCTGGAAGACCGGGACGTAAAGGGCCCGGACTGGAAGATGAATCCGCCCCTGCGCAGTCACGAAGACCGTATGGCACTGATTGAAGCGCTGGAAGACGGCACCCTGGATTTCATTGCCAATGACCATGCTCCGCATACACGGCAGGATAAAAATCAGCCGATGGCCACAGCCGCCTTCGGCATCCTCTCACTGGAAACGAGCTTCCCGCTGCTGTATACGGAATTTGTCCGTCGGCAGAAGCGCTGGACCCTGGCCCAGCTGGTAGCCTGGATGTCATGGAAACCGGCGGAACGGTTCGGCCTGGAAAAAACCGGGCGGCTTGCTGTCGGTTATCACAGCGATATCGTACTGGCTGACCTGCAGAGCGAACGGGTTATCAGCAAAGACACATTCTTTTCGAAAGGACGCAATACACCGTTTGACGGATGGACGGTATATGCCGGTATCCGTGAAACAATCAAAAACGGCAGGACAGTCTGGAAAGGGGAATAAATGGAACGCATACTGGTACTGGAAGACGGTACATGGTTCAGGGGAGAAGCTGTCGGGTCGGATCATTTCCGTATCGGCAGCCTGATCTTCAACACGGCCATGACCGGTTATCAGGAAATCATTACCGATAATGCAAATGCCGGCAGTATGGTCGTCATGACCTATCCGCTGATCGGGGCCTATGGTATCAACCGGGATGACAGTGAAAGCCTGAAGCCTACACTGGCCGGGCTGATCGTCAGGGAAATCTCCGATACACCTTCCAATTTCCGCAGTGCGGAAACCCTGGAAAACTATATGAAGCGGATGGATATCCCGGGGATCAGGCATGTGGATACCCGGGCGATTGTACGTCATCTGCGCACCCACGGGACAATGCGGGCTGCCTTCTGCAGCCAGGAGACGGAGATCAGCGATACGGTTGCGGCCATCAAGGCATATGTACCGGCTGAACATCCGGTCAAGACGGTGTCCACCCGCAGCATCTACACAATCCCGGGCCGGGGCAGAAAAGTGCTGATGATTGACTACGGTGTCAGTCTGAGCATGCTCAGGCTCTGTGCTGCGCGGGAATATGATCTGATTGTTGCGCCATATGATATTAAGGCAGAGACAGTTCTGGACTATCATCCGGAAGGGATCCTGCTGTCCGGCGGCCCGGGCAATCCGGCGTTTCTCTTCAGTCAGATCGAAGCGATCCGCAAACTGATCGGTACTTTGCCGGTGTATGGATACGGCCTGGGCTGTGAACTGCTCGGCCTGGCCTGCGGGGCTGATCTGGAAGCGCTGCCGCATGGCCATCACGGCCCCAATCAGGCGGTCGTGGATGTCAAGGCTGACCGCGTGCTGATTACCCGGCAGAATCATCAGTATGCTCTTAAGGCAAAGACTCTGGAAACCGCCGGCCTGAACCTGACATTCCGCTCCCTCAATGATGGCAGCGTAGAAGGAATCGAACATTCCGAATACGGCTGTGCCGGGATTGAATTCGATCCGGATGAACAGTTTTTCACTGCCTTTGAAAAGGCCATGGATAAGGAGGGTCACTGATGCCGAGACGGGAAGATATTCATAAGATCATGGTGATCGGTTCCGGTCCGATTGTCATCGGCCAGGCAGCCGAATTTGACTATGCCGGTTCACAGGCCTGTGCAGCCCTGCGTGAGGAGGGCTACGAAGTTGTCCTGATCAACTCCAATCCGGCCACGATTATGACCGATACGGCCATTGCGGACCGGGTCTATATCGAACCGCTGACGCTTGAATCCGCCAAACGGGTTATTTTCAAGGAACGTCCGGACGCCATCCTTGGATCGCTGGGCGGGCAGACCGGCCTGAACCTGGTCGTCGATCTGCACAATGACGGGATCCTGGATGAATTCGGGGTGGAGATCCTCGGCACCGATCTGCAGGCCATCAACCAGGCTGAAGACCGGGAGATGTTCCGGTCCCTGATGCAGGAAATCCATGAGCCGATTCCGGAGAGTGTCATCGTTCACAGCATTGAGGAAGCAGTCGCTTTCGGTGACCGGCAGGGTTACCCGCTGGTTGTCAGACCGGCGTATACACTCGGCGGCACCGGCGGCGGCTTTGCCCACAATGAAGAAGAACTGCGCCACATCACCGATACCGGTCTCAAGATGTCCCCGGTGCACCAGTGCCTGATTGAGCAGTCGATTGCCGGCTATAAGGAAATCGAGTACGAAGTCATGCGTGACGCCAAGGACAATGCCATCACGATCTGCAGCATGGAAAACGTGGATCCGGTAGGCATCCATACCGGTGACTCCATCGTCGTGGCGCCGGTGCAGACCCTGACGGACTATGAAAACCACATGCTGGCCGGGGTTGCCCTGAAAATCATCCGGGCCCTGCGGATCTGCGGCGGCTGCAACGTCCAGCTTGCCCTGCACCCGAAGAGCTTCAAGTACTATGTCATTGAAGTCAATCCGCGGGTCTCGCGTTCCTCGGCCCTGGCTTCCAAGGCAACCGGTTATCCGATTGCCCGGGTTTCGGCCAAACTGGCTGTCGGCCTGACCCTGGATGAAATCCTCAATCCGGTCACCAAAACAACCTACGCCTGCTTCGAGCCTTCGGTAGATTACATTGTCACGAAGTTCCCGCGCATGCCGTTTGACAAGTTCCCGAACGCCGACCGGCAACTGGGCACCCAGATGAAGGCCACCGGCGAAGTCATGTCCATCGGCCGCACGTTTGAGGAATCTTTCCTCAAATCTGTCCGCTCATTGGAAACAAAAGTGGATCATATCGAGCGGAAAGAACTGACGGAAGCGACGAAGGAAGAGTTGTTCCAGAAGATCAAGGGGCGCGATGACGAACGGTTCTTTGCCCTGGCTGAATGGCTGCGCCGCGGCTACGATGCCGATGAGATGCAGAAGATCACGAACATTGACCGCTTCTATTTCGACCGGCTGTACCGGATCCTGGAAGTGGAAGAACTGGTCAAGAAACACCGCGGCAGCCTGGATGTGCTGCGGCTGGCCAAGCAGACAGGTTTCTCCGATGCATGGATCAGCCGGCAGTGGCAGATCAGCGAACAGGCTCTGTATGACCTGCGGCGGCAGGAAGGCATCGTGCCGGTCTACAAGATGGTGGATACCTGCGCCGGGGAATACCCGAGTGAAACCCCATACCTGTACTCGGCCTATGAGCAGGAAAACGAATCCATTCCCAGTGACCGGCAGAAGGTCATCGTGCTTGGTTCCGGCCCGATCCGGATCGGCCAGGGGGTGGAGTTTGACTATGCCACGGTGCACTGTGTCAAAACCCTGCATGAGGAAGGCTATGAAGCCATTATCATAAACAACAACCCGGAGACCGTATCCACGGACTTCTCGATTTCCGATAAGCTGTATTTCGAGCCGTTGACGACAGAAGATGTCATGCATATCGTCGATCTGGAACAGCCGCTCGGCGTCATTGTCCAGTTCGGCGGCCAGACAGCTATCAACCTGGCAGACAGCCTGGTCCGTCATGGTGTCAGGATCCTCGGCACCAGCCTTGAAAACATCAACGCGGCGGAAGACCGGCATGAATTCGAAACGATGCTGGATGAACTGCATATCCCGCAGCCGGAAGGCGCGACAGCGGTCACGGTGGAGCGGGCTGTAGAGATTGCCGGTGAAATCGGCTATCCGGTACTGGTCAGACCGAGCTACGTGCTGGGCGGCCGGGCCATGGAAATTGTCCATAACGAAGAAGAGCTGCGGATCTATATGGCAACTGCGGTCAAGGAAATCAGCCATGATTCCCCGATCCTGATTGACCGGTACATTCTTGGCCGGGAACTGGAAATCGACGCGGTCGCCGACGGTGAAAATGTCTATATCCCGGGCATCATGGAACATATCGAAAGAGCCGGCATTCACTCCGGTGACTCGATCTCGGTCTATCCGACCCAGACAGTTTCGGAAGACGTCCGGCAGACAATCATCGACTATGCCGTACGGATCGGCAAAGGCTTCCGGTTCATCGGGCTGTACAATATCCAGTTCATTGTGGACCACAACGAAAAGGTATACGTTCTGGAAGTCAATCCGCGCAGTTCCCGGACCGTACCGTTCCTGTCAAAGATCACCGGTATTCCGATGTGTCAGGCAGCGACCCGGGCGATCCTCGGTGAAAGCCTGATTGCGCAGGGATATACACCGGGTTATCATCCTGAAAAGCCCGGACGGGTTTATGTCAAGGCACCGGTATTCTCATTTGCCAAGCTGCGCAGTGTCGATACTGTGCTGGGACCGGAGATGAAGTCTACAGGTGAAGCCCTCGGGGCAGATGTCAATCTGGAAAAGGCGCTCTACAAGGCACTGCAGGGCTCCGGTGTGCAGATTCCGCAGTATGGTAATGTGCTGTTCACAATTGCCGATGAGGATAAGCCGGCAGCGCTCGATCTGGCCAGAAGGTTCTATGCGATCGGCTATGGTCTCTACGCGACCGCCGGCACGGCTGCCTATTTGGAAGATAATGGTCTGTTTGTCCATCGGGCTGCCAAGATCAGCGAAGAAAGCAGTGACGAAACGGTTATCGATATTATCCAGCACGGCAAGGTCAGCTTCGTTGTCAACACCATCGAATCCGGCAGCCACGGCTCCCGCAATGACGGATTCCTGATCCGCCGGGTCTCGGCTGAGAACAACATCTCCTGCATGACCTCGCTGGATACTGCCGGGGCCTTGCTCAAGGTGCTGGAAAGCAGAAGCTTTGCGATGGTCAGCATGAACGAGATGGAGGCTGAGCGATGAGAACCGCGGCAGCTGTCATCGTCTCAAATGAGATGATTGCCCGGGATATTTACCGGATGGTTCTGAAAACGGACCTGGGACAGGAAGTGACATGCGGCCAGTTTGTACAGGTGGCTGTACCGGGGTATTTCCTGCGCCGGCCGATTTCGGTGCACAGGGCATACGAAGATAAATTATCACTGATCTACCGGATTGCCGGGGACGGCACCCGGACCATGAGCACGCTGAAAGCCGGTGAAACCGTGGACCTGTTCGGCCCGTTGGGTTCAGGCTTCCCGCTGCTGGATGAAGACGTCACGCTGATCGGCGGCGGGGTTGGTGTACCGCCGCTTGTCGAAACCGCGTTCCGCTATATCCAGGCCGGATACAGGGTCACGGCGGTGCTCGGCTTCAGCGACAAGGATGTCCTGATCTGCCGGGATGAACTGGAAGAACTTGGATGCCAGGTTGTCATCGCGACCATGGACGGCAGTGCCGGGTATCAGGGCACGGTTCTCGACGCCATCGAACAGGCTGACGTGCCGGTTAAAACCGTACTGGCCTGTGGTCCGCTGCCGATGCTGAAGGCAGTTGCGGCCCGCTATGACGGCTACATTTCCCTGGAAGAACGCATGGCCTGCGGCATCGGGGCCTGCATGGGCTGCGTCATCCGCACCCCGGACGGGGACAGCCGGCGCATATGCAAGGACGGTCCGGTTTTCCGCATCGGGGAGGTGGAATTATGATTGATCTTTCTGTCTCACTGCCGGGACTGGAACTGAAGAATCCTATCATTCCGGCCAGCGGCTGTTTCGGCTTCGGCCGGGAGTTTGCCGAACTGTATGATCTCAACCTGCTGGGCGGTATCGCCATCAAGAGCGCAACTCCGGAAGACCGTTTCGGCAATCCGACCCCGCGCATTGCGGAGACACCTGCCGGCATGCTGAACGCAATCGGCCTGCAGAATCACGGTGTTGATTACATCATGGACCACGAACTGCCATGGCTGGCGCAGTTTGACACGCCGATCCTGGCCAATGTGGCTGCCTCGACGGAAGAAGGCTATGTGGAAGTCATCCGCAAACTGAATGCCAGCCCCGTCATCAAGGCCTATGAACTGAATATTTCCTGCCCGAACGTGAAACACGGCGGGGCAGCGCTCGGCACCAATCCGGAACTGGCCGCAAGGGTCACCCGGATGGCCTGTGAAGCGGCGGAAAAACCGGTCTATGTCAAGCTGTCGCCGAATGTCACCGATATCGCCGCCATTGCCAAAGCTGTGGAAGCAGCCGGGGCGGACGGCCTGGTGCTGATCAACACGCTGCTGGGCATGCGGATTGACCTGAGAACCGGCAAACCGGTGCTGGCCAACCAGACCGGCGGCCTGTCCGGGCCGGCGATCCGTCCGGTGGCGGTGCGCATGGTCTGGCAGTGTGCCCAGGCTGTCAATATCCCGATCATCGGGGTCGGCGGTATCGAAAGGGCAGAGGATGTCCTCGAATTCCTGTATGCCGGTGCTTCGGCTGTGGAGGTCGGGGCCCGGAACTTTGCGGATCCCTATGCCTGCCCGAAGATTATCTCAGCCCTGCCGGATGTCCTGACGAAATACGGCCTGACATCTGTGCGGGAAGCAACAGGAAGGAGTTTCAGAAAATGAGCAAGACGATTATCGCACTTGATTTTTCCACAAAAGACGAAGTACTGGCATTCCTGCACCAGTTCCCGGAACCGGTCTATGTCAAGATCGGCATGGAACTGACCTATGGCAGCGGCCTGGATATCATCCGGGAAGTACAGAAAATGGGTCACAGGATCTTCCTGGACCTGAAGCTGCACGATATACCGAACACTGTCCGGGGCGGCATGAAAAACCTGGCCCGGCTGGGCGTTGATATTATCAATGTGCACGCGGCCGGCGGTGTTGAGATGATGAAGGCAGCCATGCAGGGTCTGGAAGAAGGTGCGGCTGACGGGAAACGGCCGCTCTGCATCGCCGTCACGATTCTTACGTCCATCACAAAGGAAATGATGAATGAGGAACTCGGCATCCCGGGTGAAGTCCAGGATACTGTGATCCGCTACGCCCTGAATGCGAAGGAAGCCGGGCTGGACGGGGTAGTCTGCTCGGTTCATGAAGCCATGGCGATTCATGCGGCCTGCGGTGATGGATTCCTGACCGTAACCCCGGGAATCCGGCTGGCAGATGACACAGCCAATGACCAGAAACGGGTGGCGACTCCGGCGTACGCGAAGGAACAGGGCTGCGACATGATCGTAGTCGGCCGCTCCATTACAAAGAGTGCCGATCCGGTGAAAACCTACCGTGAAATCGAGGAGGCAATGAACTGATGGAAGCCTACAAGAAAGAGTTTATAGAATTTCTGCTGGAATGCGGGTCATTGAAATTCGGCGACTTTACCCTGAAAAGCGGCCGGAAATCACCGTTCTTTGTGAACCTGGGTTCCTTCGTGACCGGTTCCCAGCTGCGCCGTCTGGCAGAATTCTATGCCCGGGCCATCCATGACCAGTTCGGCCTGGAGTTCGATGTCCTTTTCGGGCCGGCCTACAAAGGCATCCCGCTGGCGGTTGCGACCACCATGGCCATGAACGAACTGTACGGCAAGGACTGCCGGTACTGCTCGAACCGCAAGGAAGTCAAGGATCATGGTGATGCGGGAATCCTGCTGGGTACCAAACTGCAGGACGGCGACCGGGTCATCATGATCGAAGATGTGACGACCTCCGGCAAATCCATGGAGGAAACCGTACCGATTGTGCGGGCTCAGGCAGATGTGACCATCGCCGGCCTGATGGTATCCCTGAACCGCAGCGAAAAGGGCAAGGGGAACAAGACGGCTCTGAAGGAAGTTGCGGAACTGTACGGCTTCCCGACAGCGGCAATCGTCTCCATGCCGGAAGTGATTGAATACCTGCAGGAGAAGGGGCAGCTGGATCAGGAACTCAAAGCCCGGCTCGATGCCTATTACGAACTGTACGGGGCAGCAGAATAATCTTTATCTATATTTCTATATTTACGCGGATGCCGATCTGTGATATATTCAGATTCGGCATCTCTTTTTATGCGCGTTTTGTCGTGCAGAGATGTACTTCTCACACAGTGGATTCACTGTCCCGTGCATGCGGAGGGTGACCTGCCGTATGTTGGCAGTGCCGGAAACTGTGGCGGAAAACAACGGAAAGCGAGGTAAAAGAAAAAAATGACTGTTGTTTCAATGAGGAAAATGCTCGAAAACGGCGTCCATTTCGGACACCAGACACGGAAGTGGAACCCGAAGTTCCGCCCGTACATCTACACAGCGAAGAATGGTGTCTATATCATCGACCTGGCCACAACCCAGGAACAGCTGGAAAAGGCTTACGCAGCTCTGAAGGATATCACTGAAAAGGGCGGCAAGGTCCTGTTCGTCGGTACAAAGAAGCAGGCCCAGGCGCCGATCCTGGAAGAAGCCCTGCGTTCCGGCAGCTTCTATGTTAACCAGAGATGGCTGGGCGGCACCCTGACAAACTTCCGCACCATCCAGAAGTCCATCAAGTCCCTGGTGGAAATCGAAGAGATGGAAAACAGCGGTACAATCAATGTATATACAAAGAAGGAACAGTCCGTCCTGCTGAAGAAGAAGGAAAGACTGGACAACTTCCTGGGCGGCATCAAGGAAATGAAGAAGCTGCCGGACGCTGTATTTGTGGTTGACCCGATTGAAGAGCACAACGCGGTTGCGGAAGCCCGCAAGCTGCACATTCCGGTATTCGCCCTGATCGATACAAACGCTGATCCGAACACTGTTGATTATCCGATCCCGGCAAATGACGATGCCGTCCGTTCCATCAAGCTGATGGTCGGCGCAGTCGCTGATGCCATTGTCGAAGCCAAGGGCGGTCTGCTGGAAGTTGCTTATCAGGAAGACCAGACAGAAAAGGACATCACCATGCAGGATGTCATGATCAATGTTGAACAGCAGGCGGCAGAATACGAGCGCAAGAAGCGGCAGAGATATGAAGAACGCCGCCAGGCTATGCAGAACCGCCGCAACAGCTACAACAACGGCGAGCGCCGGGTATTCCGCAAGGATGCCAGACAGAACGCCGAAGCCAAGACAGAAGCACCGAAGGCAGAAGCATCTGCAGTAAAGGAGGAAGCGAAATAATGGCAATTACAGCTGCACAGGTAAAAGAACTGCGTGAAATGACCGGCGCCGGCATGATGGACTGCAAGAAGGCACTGGTTGAATGTGAAGGCGATTTCGAGGCTGCCAAGGACTGGCTGCGCAAGAAGGGCATCTCCAAGGCTGAAAAGAAGGAAGGGCGTACTGCTGCTGAAGGCCTTTCCCGCGTCAAGGCGGAAGGCAACCGGGCGGTTGTTGTTGAAATCAACTCCGAAACAGACTTCGTTGCCAAGAACGAAAAGTTCCTGGCCCTGCTGGACGAAACGGTTGATGTCCTGATGAGGAACGCACCGGCTGATCTGGATGCTGCGCTGGCCCTGCCGACATCTGAAGGCACAATGAATGACGCCATGATCAATGCGACAGCGATTATCGGCGAAAAGATCAAGCTGAGAAGATTTGAAATCGTTGAGAAGGCTGATGATGAAGTCTTCGGTATGTATATGCACAACGGCGGACAGATTTCCGCGCTGACTGTCATGAAGGGCGGCGACGCGCAGATTGCCAAGGAAATGGCCATGCAGGTCGCTTCCATGAGCCCGTCCTATGTCAGCAGAGCCGATCTGCCGGCAGAAGTCATTGCGCATGAACGCACCATTCAGGAAGAACTGCTGAACCAGGATCCGAAGAATGCCAACAAGCCGGAACAGGTCAAGGCCAAGATCATCGAAGGCAGAATCTCCAAGTCCTTGGAAGAAATGTGCCTGGTTGACCAGATCTTCTTCCTGGATCAGGACAAGAAGGTCGGTACTTACCTGAACGAAAAGAAGGCAGAATGCGTCCGGTTCGTCCGGTTCAAGGTCGGCGAGGGCATCGAAAAGAAGGAAGCTGATTTCGCTGCCGAAGTAGCCGCCATGGTCAAGTAAGCTCATTATAAAAATGAAATAAGAATTTCCCGTACGGCAGTGCGGGAAATTTTTTTGCAAAAAATAAAAAATATTGTGGCACAAATCAAAAAAGCGTGCTATATTGAAATCCCATTTGAGAGAGATCTCAATCACACTGAATTCTGTTTCCATTGCGTCGAATACAATGAGGATGAAGTTCAATGTGCGGGCAGGAGCACGCTTTTTTCACAAGCGAATAACTGCTGGAGTTTCCGGAAAAAATATTTGAAAAAAAGTATTGACACAGCGGAAACCGAGTAGTAAACTCTTGATTTGCTGAGGTAAGGAAGAAAGCCGAAGCAGTGATCTTTGAAAACTGAACAGGAATTAAGCAACGAAACGTCAAGAATTTATGGAAAGAACTGACGAGAGAGTCAGTTA
>JAFRHT010000009.1 GCA_017433125.1 Solobacterium sp. | reverse complement strand
GCTGGTCGATGACATCCGTGCTGATGCCGGTATGATCTACCACGCTGACAAAGGTCGGCCGCAGTTCCACATTGGCAATATCCTCCGCCACATTGCGGCTTACCCCGCCATAGACCTGAACGACCCGTCCGACATTGCGGCCGGCCGGAATATACTGTGCCAGGGGATACCCCTTGATATCAACAAATACTGCCCCGAAAACAACAATACCCATAATCGCACGTCTCCTTATGATGTATTCATTATACTGAAAAAACAAGCCGGGTTCCGATATAATACAGAAGAAAAAAGAGACAGGAGAGCAGCTATGGAAACAGGAACACTGCACCCGATGATTGAAGCGGACCAGCAAGAATTATATGCCCTGGGAAGGAAGATGTTTGCCATCCCCGAACTGGGATACAAGGAATACCGGACCAGGGATCTGATCCTTGCCTGGCTGCGGGAACATGGCTTCGACCGGATTGAACGGTACGGGGAAACAGGCATTATCGTTACGGTCGGTTCCGGGAGACCTTCCATCGGGCTGATTGCCGAAATGGACGCGATTCCGACCCCGGGCCACCCCCAGGCAGATCCGGAGACCGGGGCCGCCCACAGCTGCGGCCACAGCACCCAGGGCGCGATCATGCTGGAAAGCCTGAAGGTGCTGCGGGAAGAGCTGAAACAGCGGACCGGCACCGTGAAGCTGTACTTTACCCCGGCCGAGGAATTTACGGATATTGCCTTCCGGCGGGAGTACATCCGGGCCGGCAGGGCAAAGTATTTCTCCGGCAAGATCAATATGCTGATGGACGGCATCTTTGATGATTCGGATGTGCTGATCCACCTGCACGCGATGGGTCGCTATGAGGGGCACCGCTTCTCGGTCGGCAGCACCCTGGCCGGCTTTGTATACAAGGAAATCACCTTCCATGGCACGGCAAGCCACGCGGCTGTCAACCCGGACAAGGGGGCCAATGCGCTGAACATGTTCGCCCTGTTCCAGGCCGCTGTCGGGATGCTCAGGGAGACGTTCGTGGATGAAGACAAGAACCGGGTGCACGGCATCATTGTCAAGGGCGGCAGCACGGTCAATTCCATCCCGGACGAAGTGGTCTATGAATGCTATGTCAGATCCTTCCGGCCGGACAATCTGCTGACGCTGTCGGCGAAGATCGACCAGGCGGCTGAACACTGCGCGGCGGCCCTGGGCGGTACGGCCACTGTCAGTGAGCTGCCCGGTGACCTGCCGTTCTACCAGAATGAGGATCTCAACAAGGTGATTTACCGGAATATGCTCAGGCATACGGTGCCGCAGGAAATCCTGACGGATGAGCGAAGCGTCGCGGCCGGTGACATCGGCGACGTCGGGTGCTTCTTCCCGGCGGTGCAGTTCGGGTATACCGGCTTTGAGGGTTACTGCCACGGCCGCAGCATGTGTGTCATCGATGAGCGGGAAGTATATGCCGTCCCGGCGGACATCGTGGTCGGCACGGTAACGGAACTGCTTGACCATCCGGAAGAAGTTGAGGCAATCAAGGCGAATTTCACCCCGGCCATGAGTAGGGAGGCATATCTGCGCCACCTGGAGGGAACGAAATGAATATCCAGGACAGAATCAACCGATACTGGTCCATGCGGGCGGTGGAGTTCGGCGATGAGACCATGGAAGAACGGGACCTGCCGGCATATGAAGCCTGGCGGAACGAAATCATAAAGCGACTGCCGGAACAGGAAGCCGTCAGGGCTCTGGATCTGGGCTGCGGGCCGGGGTTCGCGGCAATGATCCTGCGGGAAGCGGGCTGTGAAGTAACCGGCATTGACTATGCGGAGAAAATGGCGGCAGTGGCGGCGGAAACAGCCCGGAAGTGCGGCATCGACGGCATTGAATTCCTGTGCATGGATGCCCAGAACATGGCTTTTGCGGATGCGACATTCGATTTCATCTTCACCCGGAACGTCACCTGGACCCTGCCGGATCCGGCTGCGGCGTACCGGGAAATGGTGCGGGTGCTGAAACCGGGCGGCAGGATCATGAACTGTGATGCCAGATACAACCGGGTCTTCCGGCGCACCGATGCGGAAGGCACCACCATGAACGCGGCCAGCGACAAAAACAAAGACCGGTACGAACATCCCAGCGACAGCCCGGAGATGCTGCGGGAACGGAACGATTTTGCCAAAAACCTGCCGGCGGCGGACTATGACAGACCGTACTGGGACGGGGCATACCTGCAGGAACTCGGGATGACCGTAAAGGAACTGGATGAGAGCTTCGGGCCGCGGGTGATCCAGAAGCGGCCGGTGACAGCGGAAGGCAATCATGACGCGGATATGTTCATGATTCTGGCGGAGAAGCCCGCCGCTGAATCGGACAGGGGGACGGTATGAAACAGATACTGAAAACAGGAGTGGCGATGGTGCTGCTGGGCGGTCTGCTGTGCGGCTGTGCTGAAAAAAAGGAAACACCGGCGGAAACAGCGCCGGCCGCTGCGGAAAACCTTCATCATGCGGAGATAAAAGTCAAAGACTATGGGGTCATGACCATTGAACTGGACGCGAATGCCGCCCCGCTGACCGTGGAAAACTTCATGAGCCTGGCGGAAGAGGGCTTCTATGACGGCCTGACCTTCCATCGGATCATGGACGGCTTCATGATCCAGGGCGGTGATCCGTCCGGCAATGGCAGCGGCGGCTCAGGCACGAAAATCCCCGGGGAATTCAAGTCCAACGGCTGGGACAACAGCATCAGCCATGTCAGCGGGACGATTTCCATGGCCCGGGCAAAGCATCCGGACAGTGCCAGCTCCCAGTTCTTCATCATGGTCGGCGACGCCACATACCTTGACGGCAACTATGCGGCTTTCGGGCATGTGACGGACGGTCTGGACGTGGCCCTGCAGATCGCGGCCGACGCCGAGCCGGTCGATGACAACGGCACGATCCTCCCGGAAGCGCAGCCGGTCATCGAATACGTGAAAGTGCTCGACTGAAGTCAACTGAGAATATACAGAACAGTGCTGTACAGCACTGTTTTCTTCTGCCGGAATGGAAAAGACACCGATAATCCATTATCAGTGGATATTATTGGCTAACAATCAATCACGAGGAAACGGCAGGCCGTTTGTCAGGAGGCCGTACCCGGGGTAAAATAACAGCATTGTGAAGAAAGGGCAAAACAATGGAATACATACTCAAGGATCTGGAACCGAAACTGCCGCTGAAGTATTTCGAGGATATTTCAGCCATCCCGCGCGGCTCTTACAACGAGGCAGCTGCAGCCCAATTTGTGGCTGCGCGGGCAGAAGCCCTGGGGCTCTATCACCGGGTGGACGAAAAGAACAATGTCGTTGTCAAAAAACCTGCCTCGGCCGGCTGTGAAAATCTGCCGGCAGTGCTGTTTCAGGCCCATCTCGATATGGTGTGCGAGAAAAACGGCGATACCGTTCATGATTTTACGAAAGACGGGCTGAAGCTGGTGCTGAACGGTGATATCCTGACCGCCGACGGAACCACACTCGGGGCCGATGACGGCAAGGGGGTTGCTTATATGCTGGCCCTGATGGACAGCGACTCCGATGCCTTCCCGCATCCGCCGCTGGAATTCCTGTTCACCACCGGTGAGGAAGTGGGTTTTTGGGGTGCCCTCGATTTTGATCCGTTCGACATCACAGCCAGACGCCTGATCGGCCTGGATGCCGGTCCGGAGGACGCGCTGTGGACAACCAGTGCCGGGGCGCAGGAAGTGACTGTGTCCTGCCCGGCAGAGTTCGAACCGGCGGCCGGGAAGATCATCCGGATCGCGGTCAGGGGACTGCAGGGCGGCCACTCGGCAATGCGGATTACCGATGAGCTGGGCAATGCCAACAAGATCATGGGCCGCATCCTGCACAATGTGGAAAAGGAAGTCCCGTTCAGAATCTGCGCGATCACCGGCGGGCTCATGTTCAATGCCATCCCGCGGGAAGCGGACGCGGTCATTGCCATTGCGCCGGAAAATCGGGCCGCTGCGGAAGATATCATCCGCAGGGTAACCGCAGAGATTCAGCACGAACTCAAGGCCAGCGACCCGGGTTTGTTTGTGGAAATCAGTGCTGCCGAAGCCGGG
>JAFRHT010000069.1 GCA_017433125.1 Solobacterium sp. | reverse complement strand
GGCCGGAAAAAGGACCCTGCCGTTTCTGCCACTTCGCGCGCCTGTGCGGCCTTGGCAAGGAGGATAACTGATGCGTACGAACATACTGGCGGATGAGCACGAGCGTTACCGCATCATCCGGGAAATCAATACAAACTTCTTCGTTGAAGCCGGGGCCGGATCGGGCAAGACAACCATCCTTGTCGAACGCATGGTTGCCATGATCGAAAGCGGCATACCCGTGGACAAGATCTGTGCCATCACGTTCACCAAGGCGGCTGCCAACGAATTTTACGAGCGCTTCCAGAAGCGGCTGAGCGAGCGCATGCGGGAACCGTCGGAAGGCTATGCGGAAAGCCCGGCAAAACTGCCGGCCCCCACCGATCTGACCAAACAGCGCTGTGCCGAGGCCCTGAAGAACATTGACCTCTGCTTCCTCGGGACAATCGATGCCTTCTGCAACCTCCTGCTGTCCGAATATCCGTCCGAAAGCCGGATTCCTTCCAATGCCGCGGCGTATGAAACCGAAGCCATGGCCGATGAATACAGCCGTCAGTACGGCCTGATGAAAAGCGGGCATTACGGCACTGCTGTCCAGCAGGACCTGGGCCGGTTTGAAAAGCTCTTCGCGTATCCGGCCATGGCCCGCCAGGCCTTCATCAACCTGATGACAAAGATGATGGGGGTCCGCCACGGCAGCTTCCACTATGGCCAGGAGGCTCTCGCTGAAGAAGATTTCCTGTCCCCGCAGGACAAGGCGGATTGTTTCCGGCTGTATCAGTTCCTGCGCACCCACCCGGAATGGAAGCCGGCCAAGGATACCGCCGATATCAGGACGGCCTGGGATACCCTGGTCAACACGGAACTCGATCCGGCGGAACCGATCGCTGATCAGTACCAGGATGTGCTGCAGGTCCTGCACGATGTCAGCAAGGCTTACCGGCTGATCCCGGACAAGGCTGCCATGGACCGGGAACCCTGGCTGTACGAATGGTTCGAACCCAAGTACAATACCCGCAAAAAGGTCCCGGATATCGAGTACTATACGATCAGTGAGCGGGCCGGCAATCTGTGCAGGCAGCTGACGGACCAGGCGTTCTGCCGGGCGGCTGCCTTTGCGGAACGCTGCACCGGACTGCTGGCCGACCAGCTGCGGGAAGCCGGCATCCTGACGTTCTTCGATTACCTCTACTATCTCTGCCAGGCGCTGCAGAAAGACGCCGCGGCAAACAACGGCCGGCTGATCCGCCAGATCCGCCGGAAGTACGAATACTATCTGATCGATGAATTCCAGGATACCGACCCGATCCAGGCCCAGGTCTTCTTCTACCTGTCCGCCCGGGAACTCGATCCGGACTGGACGAAATGCCTTGCCTGGCCCGGCAGCCTCTTCATCGTCGGTGACCCCAAGCAATCCATCTACCGCTTCAAGAATGCCGATATCACGTCCTATAAACGCGTGGAAAACCTCTTCCGCCGCGAGGGATATGACGTTGTCAGCCTGACCGCCAACTTCCGTTCCCTGCCGCAGCTGTGCGGCTGGTTCAATACGGCTTTCCGGCGGATCCTGCCGGAGAACACGGATGACCAGGCCGCCTTTGAGGATATCGACGCTGGCCGGCCTCCGGTTCCGGCAGAAGCCTTCAGCGGTGTCTTCTCCTACCCGGTCACGGTACTGGAAACCACTAAAAAAGGCACAGTCAGAAAGGATGACAATGCCGAACAGATTCTCGAAATCATCAACCGCCTGACCAATAACGAAAAGTATCAGATCGCCGACCGGGACGCAGACGGTAAAACCACCCTGCGGACAATCGACTACCGTGACTTCATGATCATCACCCGGACCAAGGCCCAGATCTCCCCGATCAGTGATCTGCTGACCCGGGAAGGCATCGCCTGCCGGGTGGAAGGAGACATGAAGCTTGCCGAATGTCCGGCCCTGATGAGTATCATGGATATCTATGCCTTCATCGTCAATAACGACTCGAAGCGGCACTTCGCCGAGATGCTCAAATCCGCCTGTTTCGGTTATTCCGACGAACAGCTGTTTGCCATGATGCCGGACTTCTGCCGCCTGTACAGCGAACCCTCCGGGGATGATCCGGCGTATATCGGGACGCTGCGGGATTTGATCCGTTACCAGTACCACATGGCCCCCTCCGCCCTGCTCCGCAGGATCCTCGATGACCTGCAGATCTTCGCGAAAACCGGCACCCTCAATATCGAGTATGTCTACTACGTGCTGGCCCTGCTGCGGGAAGAGGAAGCGGGCGGCAATATCCGCTCCCACCGGGAAGCCCTGGCCTATCTGGAAGAAAAGCGGGATACGAAGAATGCCCTGGAACGCTGCGCGGCCCTGACCGGCGACGCCAACCGGGTGCACATCGCCAACGCCCACAAGGTCAAGGGTCTGCAGAACCGGATCGTCATCCTGGCTGCCCCGGCCAGGCGGACAGACCGCAAACCGGCCAGCCGCACCGAGTACGGTGAGAAGCCGGAAACCTGGTTCTTCGAGCTGCCGACCGGCACATTCCAGAGCATCAAAACAACCGGCTATGAAGACAAGAAGGAAGCCGAAACCGTCAGCGCTGAAGCCGAAAACGACCGGCTGCTGTATGTCGCCGCGACCCGGGCCGAACAGGTCCTGATCATCGGTGACCTGATCCATGACGGCGCGCAGGTTCCGGCCACCTGGACAACCCTGCTGGCTGACAGAAACTGCCCGGATATCTTCAGCGTGACTGATGACAGCCATGGCAAACGCCCGCAGCCCGAAAGTATGAGTGCCGCGGCCCTGTACGAAGAAGCCGCCGCGGACTGTGTCCTGAACGATTACGAAAACAGCGGTTCCTACCGGCTGAAAGCCCCGAGCAGACTGCCGCAGGAAGAGGAAGAAGAACCGCTGCCGGCCGATGAAAAGCCGCGGCGCTTCAAGAAAGACCCGGCCCTGACCGGCACGCTCGTCCACCGCCTGATGGAACTGCTTGTCCTCAGCCGGGACCGGCTGGAAATGTCAGCCCTGATCGACCAGGTTGTCCGGGAGGAAACCGCGGATGAGGATTACTATTACCATCAGCTGCTGGAACGTGTTTACCGGCAGATCCACGCCGGCGGCTACCCGCAGCCTGAGGCACCCGATGATATCCTGTCCGTCTTGCTGAGTGCCGATGCGGTGCACACCGAATTGCCCTTCAGCTACCGGGACGGCCAGGACATCTGGAGCGGTACCATCGATGCCCTGTACAGCACCGGTGGTCAGTGGCATATCATCGACTTCAAAACAGACTATGAATTCAAAACCCACCGCACCCAGCTCAACGCCTACATCGAAGCCTTCCGGCAGCTGACCGGCGAGAGCGCTGACGCACTGATCTATCACATCCCGATCTGAACAGAAAAAGGAGTTTCCGGCACAGCGGAAACTCTTTTTTCATTATGAATACAGACAGGAAAAGAAAAATACCTGCGTGAGGTATTCTTCTTTCAGTCTATTAAGGCTTCAATCAATTACAGCTTAACAACGTTGGATGCCTGCGGACCGCGGTCGCTCTGTGTTACTTCGAAGCTGACTTCCTGTCCGTCATCGAGAGTCTTGAACCCTTCGCCCTGAATTGCTGTGTAGTGAACAAAGATATCTGTTCCGTCTTCAGCAGTGATGAATCCATAACCCTTTTCAGCGTTGAACCACTTAACCTTACCTGTTGCCATTTGTACTACAAATCTCCTATTCTATGATCCGCCCCGTGAAAAAGGTTCATGCGTCCATCAGGCGACAGAGCACAAACCTCCGTTGGTTCAGGATACGCTTTAAATATACTATTCCAATCCCAAAAGTACAAGACCCGGACAGATCGAATTAAATTTGTTTAAATCGGCTCATACCCTTGACGGACGATGATAATCGGTCAGATCACAGCCATACTCCCTGTACAGCCGTTCCACCGAAGCGTGATCCGAAAGGTTTTTCAGTTCTGCATCCGTCATGCCGATCAGTTCGAGGAACTCCACCCTGCCGTTGGGTGTATCAATCGCCTGTACCGTGCTGTCCGGCACGCAGATGAACCCGGTCAGATTGCTCTGCTGATGCGCGTCAATGCCTGCCTGCTGGCCGGTGTAGAGATATTCATACGGCCGGAAAATCTCCCCCTTTGTAAAGGTCAGGCGCGCAATCATCTGCAGGATGCCGCAGATATTCCGCAGTTCCCCTTCCTCATCCTCAAAATCATATTTCTTCAGTTTCAGGGTCAGTTCATAGCCATAGCCGCTGATTTGCGGATCATCGGTTTCCTTGTCATAGATCTCGGTAAGCCCGAAACTGACAAAGTGCCAGAAATCACCGCCGTCATAGACACTGATTCCGTCCAGCGGATCATTCCCGCCGAGGATCCACTTGATGATCGTGGCATAGTGCTTCGGCTTGTCCTGGCCCGGATAGGCTTTCAGGAACGCCGCTTCAATCGCATCCCAGCCGGCCGTGCCGGCTTCTTCCGCTGCCGGTTCCGGCTCTTTCTTTTTCAGTTTGCCAAACAGTCCCATGTGTCCTCCTCAAAGATCCCTGGTCAGCAGCTCGATCATATGCAGCGGCCGGCCGCCGCCCAGCCGGATGCCCCGCTCACAGCCGTTGCAGTATACCGCCGTGTATTCGGTATCATACTGGCTGACCCATTCCCGCATTCTGCTTTCCTGTTGGGCCGGGGTCAGGATGGTCCGGTACTGTTCCAGCCAGACAGTCAGTTCCGGGGTCACCTCCGGCAGATCCGGGGCAATCGGATTGTTCATCCAGACGCCGCAGAAGCGGGTATTCTCATAGTTTTCCATCAGTTCCCGGACCGTGAAATTCATCTGCCGCAGACACTCGCGCACCGCATCCTGCAGCGGACGGTTGTTCCGGGTCCGCCAGCAGTCCTGGATGGTGATCAGCCGCCCGTGATAGTCTGGCCAGTCAAAACCGGTGTCCAGCAGGTATTCATACAGACTGCGGACATTGTTCTCCGGCAGCCGTTCCCGCAGCACCAGGTCACACAGCGTGCAGTTCTGAATGATTTCGTCATCCTCGCTGATGTACTCAAGATCTTTCCGGCAGCACACCGCCTGTCGCAGGCCCTGCTCTTCCATGTATTCCGTCATCTTCCTGACGGCCTCAGGATGGTTCTTCCGGACATCACAGCCGGGCAGATAAAAGATCATATTCTCACCTCACTGTCAGTTTACATGAATCAGAACGGATTATGAAGCGTACGCAGGCCATCCGGTCCGTAAATAAATATCCACCGGCTGAGCCGGTGGTTTTTCAACTGCGGGCATAGCCCTGCACTCAAAGCTGCGCCTTACAGCGCATATGTGGTCTGCGCGTGCACTCTATCGCTTTGTTCCCGTAAACGGGTCCTCAAACTCCATC
>JAFRHT010000008.1 GCA_017433125.1 Solobacterium sp. | reverse complement strand
GTTCACGCACCAGAACCCGCCGAAGAAGTTCCTGAAAGATCTGATGGAACAGTCCACCAGGTTCCTGATCCGCTTTGCCAAGTCGATGCCGAATCTGCAGATCGACGACGTGAAGAAGGAAAAGATCGGCGACGATCTGTACCGGATTACCGCCATGATCGGCAATACCGGCTACCTGCCGACATACGTATCCGATGAAGCGGTGAAGATGGGCAAGGCCAAGACCATCAAGGTATCCATCAAGGGCGGCGAACTGCTTTCCGGCAAGGAATGCGAAGATATCGGCCATCTCTCCGGTTACAGCCGCACGAAGACCGGTGCCTTCTTCTACGGCAACATCGGCACCAGTGCCAGCGCCAAGGCGAAGAAGAAGATCACCTGGATCGTCAAGGGCAAGAAGAACACCAGGATCACGGTCAAGGCGGTTTCGGAAAAAGCCGGCACAGCGGAAAAGGCCATCAGACTGTAACCAGAGAAAAAGGGGCTGTAACAGTTAAGGAATGAGAAATCATTCCTGAGGCTGAAAACAGCCTCTTTTTTCGATATGCCCATCATGGCTGCGGAAGGATGAACGAAATATATGCCGGGATTGTTGTCAGGCGTTCCTTTCCATAGAAAGAAGGGACACTTAAAACATGTCCCGTCAGTATCGTTATTATGAAGTGGATCAAGTTCGGTCAGCTGCGTGTCTTCGTATGATTTACAGCCAGCCTGCTTTGATGATATTTGATCAGGTTATAGCCCAGACATACCAGAAGAAAGTCCATTCTGACATTTTTCATTCCTCTTCTTGTGAATCTGGTGAATCTCATGTTCTGCTTGATAACCCCGAAGGCGCCTTCAACCTGTGCACACCGCTGCTTTCTCATCCGTATCCCGGCCTCCGTTGATAACTGCCGGTCTGCCTCGGCATAAAACTGTTCCTGCACAATGTCGCGGTAGATGCGTTTCTCTTTTCCTTTATTGCATTCTGCTTTGACAGGGCACCCCGCACAGTGATCTTTCTCCCCATAGATCTGTTTGATGACCGGGTTTCCCTGCGGGGATGTCTCGTACCGGTTCCTTATCCATCGGTCAAATCTGCGGCCTTCGGGACAGATCTTATATCCCTGTTCATCCCGCCGCCAGTTCCATGTATGATAGGTCCTTTTCCTGAATTTTGAATCTCCCTGCTTGCCGTACATACTGTATTTCTGGACCAGGTTCATCCCATGCCGGACATTGTACAGATAGTTGTCATAGTTCCCGTATCCCGCGTCTGCCACCGGATACTGCGGATAATAACCGTGGTATTCATTGTATTGATCCAGAAATGGCTGCCAGGTCACATTGTCTGCCGGACTCTGATATACAGCACTGTTTACGATAACCCCGTTACTCACTGCGATCTGACAGTTATAGCACGGCCGGGTTACTCCGCTCTGGTTATAATAGTCCCACTTCGTTGCCATCATCGTCGCATCATGATCCGTCTTGGAACAGCTGTTCCGTTTCCCGATGATTCCCAGCCAGTATTCATATTCTCCCAGTTTTACGGCATATCCTGTAAATAGATCATAATATGCCTGAAAACGGCTCTTTCTGTGACCTTTTCCATAAACCGGTTCAATTCCTTCACGCACCATCACTTCCATCAGATACTGTGCTATGTACCACATGTCCAATGAATCATACCGATCCTTCAGCGGATAACTGTATCCGTGTTCCTGATTCAGCTGCCATACTGTCTCCGTGATCCGGGGGAACAGTCTGGCCTGGGCATTGATAATCCTCTTCTTGTACACAAAGGTATTCTTCTGGGCATTCGCTTCGATCTTTGTGCCATCTATATACTGCACGTTGATGTCGCAGCCCATCAGGTCGGCGATCTGTGAAGACAGGTCATGAAAAATCTCTTCTATCGTTCCGGTCAGTTCTTCTGTCAGTCTCTGAAAAGCCATAAAACTCGGCCTTTCTTCGTTACTCAGGTATAGATACCGCAGGTCTGCCCGGCACAGATGTTCCATCTCCCGCAGTGACCGGTGATTCTCCATATACCCGAACAGCAGTGTCTTCAACATCATTCCCTTGTCGTGGCTTTTCGTATTATTGGAGCGGATACTCTTCACATACTTACTGAAATTCACTCCTTCGACCGCTTCCAAATACGAAAACAACGGATCATCTTTTTCAAGTTTGACCCGCACATCGATTGGCATAACCAGCTGAACAGCATTATAATATGTTCGCTGATCAGGTAGGGCGAGTACTTGATTAGCATTTTTCATATCTCTATTTTACTAAAAAAGGCTGTAACAGTCTTTCAACTGTTACAGCCCCTTTTTTTTCGCTGAAGTTTCAGTGTTTGGATCCTGCCGCAGGCGTTATGATACGCTAAATAACTGATCTGCCGGAAGAAGGTCATGGTTTTTCCGGTTTTTGCCGCACAAACCCGGCGGTTAGAACGTTATATGTACAGAGAAAGGAACATCCATGGATCTGAAAGAACAGTACGATAAGCTCCTCAGGTACTGTTATATGAAAACAAAAAACAGCTCCCTGGCGGAAGATATTGTGCAGGAGACTTTTTTGAAGTTCTGGCAGAGCCGCTCCTATGAGGACACAGGAAAAGAGATGGCATATCTCTATACGATCGCCAGGAACCTGTGCATGGATGAATTCCGCCGGCCGTCGGCACTGGATATCGATGCACATCCGGAGCTTCCGGCCTGCCGGAACACCGGGCCTGAGAATGTGCTGGACGGCCTTGCGGTAGAGGAAGCGCTGGCGCAGCTGCCGGAGGAACTCCGCGAGATTGTCGTCATGAGATATGTAAATGATATTTCGGCTGCAGATATCGGGAAGGTAATGGGAATGTCAAGGTTTTCAGTTAACAGGAGATTAAAGGAAGGGCTTGGAATATTAAGAAAACTGCTGGGAGGCGAATATCCTGATGACCGATAAAGAGATCATGAAAATGCTGAAAAATGCGTATGCACTGCCGGAAACAGAGAAGGAAAAACACTTTGTCAGAAAATATGAAAAACGTTCACTGCAGATTTCCGACATCATCAGAACAGAGTTCCGGTATATGGGGCTGAAAAGCATCCTTGCCGGCATCATTCTGGTAGCGCTGCTGTGGATGGCTGCCGGCGCAGAGGATCCGGACATGGTATGGGTCATTGTCTCGTTTGTTCCGGCGTGTGCGCTGGTTCCGATGGTTCTCCTGTCGCGGTCCGAACGGTACGGAATGGAAGAACTGGAAGCAGCGAGCAGGTTTTCCCTGCGGTTTATCCGGATCGTCCGCATGTTTATCCTGGGTGTTTTCAGCATGGTTCTGCTGGCGGCGGTCGGCATCATCCTGCGGGCTGCGGCATCCGTTCCGGTGATGGAGCAGCTGTTGCTGGTTGTGTTCCCCTATCTTGCCAGCACCTACGGCGCCATGCTTGTCACAAGGAAATGGCATGGTAAAGAAAATATCTTCGGTGTACTGGCAGTATGTGCTTTCAGCGGATTGCTGCCGTATATGCTGAGGCAGCTGAAGCTGCCCGGGCAGGCGCCGGGCCTCATGATTCCCCTGCTGATTGCGCTGCTCCTTGGGGCAATGCTCAGGGAATGCCTGCTGTATGTGAAAGAAAGTGAGAATTTATCATGGAACTTATATTAGATGATGTGACGAAACAGTATGCCGGCACAACCGCGGTGAAACAGGTCAGCCTGGATTTACATCCCGGGGTAACCGGGCTTCTCGGGGCAAACGGCGCCGGCAAGACGACGCTTATGCGAATGATCTGCGGGATTTTGCGGCCGACAGCCGGCACGGTCTGCTTCCGGACAGAAAACGATATCCTGAATGCGTCGGAAGAACTGTACCGGGATGCACTGGGTTATCTGCCGCAGGATTTCGGCTATTATCCGGATTTTACAGGCAGGGAATTCCTGATGTATATGGCCGCCCTGAAAGGAATTGACAAGCGCGCGGCCAAAAGAAAATGTGAAGAACTGCTGCAGACCGTAAACCTGGAAAAGGCAGCAGACAAGAAGATCAAGACGTATTCGGGCGGCATGAAGCAGCGGCTGGGAATCGCGCAGGCAGTACTGAATGAGCCCAGGATCCTTATCCTGGATGAACCGACAGCCGGGCTGGATCCAAAGGAAAGAGTGCGGTTCCGGAATCTGATTGCGGATCTCGGCAGGGATGCGATCGTCATTCTTTCCACACATATCGTGTCCGATGTGGAACACATCGCGGACCGGATCCTGATGATGAAGGACGGAAGCATTGTTTTTGACGGCCAGGCAGCAGATATTCAGGGAGACCTGGAAACCTTTTACCTGAAAACATTCGGAGGAGAAGATGAGTAATATCTTTTTACTGTATAAAACAGAGATCAGAAAGATCCTGGCAAAAAAATCGGTCTGGGCAGCCATGGCCGTCAGTATCGTGCTGGTTCTCCTGACAGGGCTGGCAAATCTGTCCGCAGACGGCCACAGCGCCTATGTGAAAGAACAGGAAACACGCCTGACAGCTCTTTCGGGAAGCCCGATGGATGATGCTTTCCTGGAAAGCTTCAAAGCTGAAATGGATCAGCAGATTGCGGGAAACCCTGCGTTTTTCGATAAGCTGGCGGCATACGATCCGGGCGCAGTGTATCAGAATGCTGCCGGGCAGATCGGGAAAGCGGCACTGTATGATTTTCTGTACAGCGTTGTGCGTGACCGGGGAAAGGCAGCCGCCGTCACTTCGGATGAATTCCATGCCGCCATGCGGGAGGACATCATCAATGACAGCACGGAACTCGGCGCTTCCGCTGAAGAGCTGGATACATGGCTTGAAATCTATGACGGGACGGAAAAACCGATGGTTTATTCATATGCCCTGGCATATCTGCGGGTTCTGGGCATTCTGTACATCATCGGCTGGGCGCTGATTCTGAATATATCGGTCGCGCTGGCTGGCATCTTCGCGGACGAAAAAACCTGGCGGACAGATGCCATGATCCTGTCTTCCAGAAACGGCCGGCTGCCGGTCTGCATTGCGAAAATCGCCGCGGGGAGCACGATTGCCGCGGCCGAGACGGTTCTTCTGCTCGGCCTGTGCCTGGGAGAGATGTTCTTCATTTACGGAACGGCCGGATGGAATGCCTTGATCCAGAATGTGATTCCTGTGTCACCGTGGAATATTACGGCCGGCACCATGATGCTGATTTACATTGCGCTGGCAATATTGGCAGGCATACTGTTTGCCATGACCAATACACTGCTTTCCCTGCTGACAGAGTCTGCGGTTGCGACGATGGCAATCCACGCCGCCAGTATTTTGGTGGGTACATTCAGCATTCCCGGGAAGCTGGGCGTCATATCAAAACTCTGGCAGCTGCGGCCTACGATGGTTTTGTATGCCGGAACGTTCCGCAATACATTCCGGTATGGAACGATGAATAATGTGGAAGCGTCGGTTCTGCTTTACAGTGCCTGCATCATCATATCTGCTGCATTGCTGATGGCTTCATATAAGAAAACGCAGATAAAAAGCAGGTAATCCCTGCTTTTTTCAGTCTTCTTCCCGGTATACAACGTCCAGGCCCAGCTCCTGCAGGTAGGCCTCCCAGTCCGCGAACACCGTGCCGTCTTCCTTGACGATGGCCGGCAGGGCGATGATGTCACCCTCTGCCCGCAGCGCCGCGAACACCGGCAGACTGTCCCGCATTTCAAGGAATTCCGCCAGGTTTTTGAGGCTTTCGTTGATATCAAGGTATTCGTAGGCAATGCCGTGGGCATCGAAATTGGCCCGGCCTTCCCGGCAGTAAGGGCACAGACGGCTTCCGTAGAATTTCAGCATGACAGAACCTCCTGATTACAGACATATCATACGATACTCCGCGGCCTTCTGCAGGGAGATTGCCGCTGCCGCAGACAGGATGATAAAATAACGGCAATACGGAAGGAGCGCGGCATCTATGACGGAAAACAGACTTGTCATTGATCAGGAAAAAGACGGCGTGGTCTACACAACCGCATTCACGGATCAGGATGTGGAAACATCCATTGACCGGCAGATGGACATCTTCAAGGAAGAATTCGGCTTTACGGATGAAGAGAATGATCCGGTCCGGGATATGATCCGCACGTTTGCCCATAACATCAACCCGGAAAAGGAATGCATGCTGGTGGTGAAGCGGGACGGGCGGCTGATCGGTTCGGTATCGTTTGTCGGAGAAGGGAACGGTATCGGCCGGCTGCGTTATGTCTATCTTGAACCGGATGAGAGAAACAAGGGCATTGGCCGGTATATGATCGGCCTGATCATTGATCTGGCCCGGGAACACGGGTATACGCATCTGTGGCTGTCGACTTATGACATCCTGAAAGCAGCCCGGCACGTTTACGGCCTCAGCGGTTTTGTCAAAACAAAGGAATCCCCGGCCCAGTACGTGTCCCAGGATATCATGGATGAAATATGGGAAAGAGATCTATGAGATACATTGGTGTATTTGATTCCGGCCTGGGCGGGCTGACGGTTGTCCGCAGCATCCTGGCCCGGCGCCCGGATATTAACATTGTCTTTTTCGGTGATACGCTGAACATGCCTTACGGGGATAAGACAAAGAAGCAGATCACGGAACTTGCCCTGCATGACGCGAAGGTACTGGAACAGTATGATCCGGCCGCGATTGTCATTGCCTGCAACACAGCGGATTCGGCCGGCGGGGCAAAAGTAAAAGCTGCGTCACCCGTACCGGTCTACGGGGTGATCGAAGTGACCGCCAAAGCTGCAGCCGCAGCCACGAAGAACAGGAAGATCGGTGTCGTCGCCACCCGGGCTACCATCCGCAGCCGGGCCTATCCGAAAGCCATCCGGAAGATCCTGCCGGAAACGGAAGTATACACCCGGGCCTGTCCGGAACTGGTGCCGCTGATTGAAGCCGGCCACCTGCAGAAGGATGACCCGGAAATCGTCCGGATCCTGAACCGGTATCTGCCGGCGCTGGTCAACAAAGGTATCGATACCTTGGTGCTGGGCTGTACGCATTACCCGCTGATCATGGAAACCATTGCCGGGCTGTATCCGCACCTGACGCTGATCTCCTCGTCAGATGCCCAGGCGGAAGCGGTGCTGGACAACCTGCCGGCCGGGGCGGAATTCACCGGCGGCCAGCAGCTGTATCTGGTTTCTTCCGATCCGTCATTCTTTGCCGAAAAAGCCCAGGTATTCATGCCGGGCGCAAAGAAAATCGAGCTGTTTACCGAATAATATGTCCCGGGAAATAATCCCGGGATTTTTCTTGAATTTACCGGCAGAACCAAAAGAAAAAGGAGGCAGATGCCTCCCTGTTCACAGTGTTTACCTGTTCAGCAGTTCCCACGCCGACTTCATCAGGAATTCCGTACCGTAGACCAGGGCATCCTCGTCTACTGTGAAGTTGGAATTGTGATTGGCTATGTGGTCAATGCCCTTGGCCGGGTTGGCGGTGCCCAGCCAGGCATAGCAGCCCGGGAAGGCGTCCACCAGCAGCGCCATGTCATCAGAGCCCATGCCCATCTCTTCCGTGATGACATTCAGGCCCATGTCCCTGGCGACACCCTGGCAGATGGCAGCGACTTCCGGATCGTTTTCCACCGGGATCATCGGATCAAAGGTATATTCCACCCTGCTGGTGCAGCCGTAGGTTTTTGCGACACAGTCAGCGAGCGTCTCGATATCGTGCTGGATCTTTTCGGTCAGGGTTTTGTTGAAGTAGCGGACGGTGCCGAAGACATAGGCATCATCCGGGATGACGTTCGGCGCGCCGCTGCCGCCCTGGATGGTGCAGGTGCTGAAAACGATCGGATCCTTGGCATCGTACTGGCTGGTCGGCAGGGCTGCCAGTTTCAGTACATATTCACAGGCCGGCTTGATCGGGTCAATCGCAGCATGGGGCATGGAACCATGTCCGCCCTTGCCGTAAAAGAAGGTCTTGTAGGTAACAACGCCGGAAGCGAACGGGCCCGGGACGACAGTGATCGTGCCGATATCGCGGGCGTTGCCGACGTGTACGGCCAGGGAATGGTCTGCCCCGCCCATGTCCAGCACATACTGCTTCATGGTCCGGGAACCCTTCAGGTTCTCTTCGGCGACCTGGAAGCCCAGCAGGATTTTGCCGCACAGCTGGTCCTTGACCTCGTTGAGGCTTCGGGCAATCCCCAGCAGCATGGCTCCGTGGGTATCGTGTCCGCAGGCATGCATGACGCCCGGGGTCTTGCTGGCAAACGGCAGGCCGGTGGTTTCGGTAACCGGCAGGGCATCGATGTCCGCGCGGATCAGGATGGTCTTTCCGGGTTTTCCGGAATCGATGACGCCAATGACGGTATAGTCGGGATACGCTTTAAACGGGATTCCCATGGCTTCCAGTTCCTCGCATATCCGTTTGGAAGTGTTGACTTCCTTGGTGCTCAGTTCCGGGTGCTCATGAAAATACCGGCGCATTTCCACTACGTAGGCATGGTTCTGTTCGGCCAGTTTCTTGAAATCTATCATGTTTTCACCTCTTTCTGAGAATAACCGTAAGCCCATTATAAAAGCAGAAAAGAGACACGGCAAAGCCAAAAACCGGCATTTGTCTAACTTTTCTGCAATCGTTTTCCGGATGAATGAAACGTTTTCATTTCACAGGGTCTGGCGGGTGCGCTTCCGGTATTCCACGGGGGTGATGCCCTTGCGTTCACTGAAGCATTTCGTGTAGTAGCTCTGTCCGGAGAAGCCGGCTGCGGCAGCGACTTCGGAGATGGGTGCGTCTGTATTCTTCAGCAGGTCCAGGCTGCGCGCAATCCGGTAATCGATCAGATAATTGAACAGATTCTGCCCGGTCATGTCCTTGAAGAACCGGCTGCACTCCGAGCGGCTCAGACCGACGTAACCGGCGATGGTATCAAGGGTGATCTTATCCGCGTAACCGGCTTCGATATACTGCAGCAGCTGGACAAAACGGCGGACTTTTCTGCCGTCCTGGCGCAGGACATCCGGTCCCTGTGCCGCCAGTGCTTCCGCGGTCAGGGCAAAGATCCGGACCGCTGCCGCCAGCAGCTCCAGTTCACCGCCATCGGCCGGGATGCCGTCCAGATGTTTCATGATGCGCATGATTTCCTGTGTGTCCGGCTGTTCTGCCCTCATGAGCAGCGCCTGTCCGGCCGCAATGCCCAGCAGCGGCTTCAGGTATTTCCGGTAGAGCGGGCTGTTCCGGTCCGGGCTGATGACATCCGGCGAAAAGGCCAGGCACAGAAGCGCTGCAGGTGCGGTCTCTGCCGGCAGACAGAACGGCTGCGAACTGTTAAGAAACAGCACAGCCCCGGGAGACAGTGCCAGGAGCTGCCCGGCCAGCAGGATCACCGCCGGTTCAGCAGCACAGAAAACGTGAAAAAACGGCTCACACTGCCAGAGGCAGTTCCCGGACGCTGCCGGAAGCCGGCGGCAGGAAAACGGCATGTCGGCGGTACTTTTCATGGCCCTATTATACCGTATAATGGTACTGGAAAGAGAGATGAGGCCATGCTGTATTATCTGCCCAGCTGCAATTTCACGGCTGCCCACAAAGAG
>JAFRHT010000068.1 GCA_017433125.1 Solobacterium sp. | reverse complement strand
GCCCCGGCGCTCCTTCTGGAACGTGGCCCCGAGCAGCACGCAGCAGTCACCCTGGGAGCGGGCCCAAAGCGGCGGGATATTGCCGCCTTCCCGGAAGACCAGCGGGGCTGTCTGGGTAAAGTGGGATCGGCCTGCCTTTGCCCCCAGCGACTGCAGCAGCACGAACTCTGCCCCGGCCTCCTTAAAGGTTTCCGAGAGCCAGGTTTTCTTCATGGAATATTCGGTCGCTGTCGCTACCGGACAGCGGCTGACAACCGCCTGTACAGCCATATCACATCTCCTCCTATGACAGCCTGATGACCCGGTAGAAGAAACGGACCGCCTGGCTGATGGCCGGCAGGGTGATCCGTTCATTGTTTCCATGGATCAGGCCGCGTTCTTCCTTTGTCATATGCATGGCCGAGAACTTGTATACCCGGTCACTGATCGGCGCGTAGTGGCGGCTGTCGGAGCACTGCACCATCAGGTACGGTGCCACCAGCAGGTCATTGCCCCAGGTATTCCTGACGGCCTGCACAAGTCTCTGCCAGCCCTCGACATCGGTCCGCGATACCGGACTGGGGTTCATGCCGTACTCATCATCCAGACTGATCACTACCGCGTCGTTGTTGACCCGCTGGCGCAGGTCATTCAGCACACTGGCAACCGTTTCTTCCGGATTGATACGGATGTTGGCAACCACGCTGGCATGCGGTGGGATGACATTGACCGCTTCCCCGCCCTTTGCCTGGGTAAAGGCCACCGTGGTTCTGAGCAGCGCGTTGAGCTCACCGCCGCTTTTCTTTGTGATCATGTTCAGCACCGGCTTGAAGCACCACAGGTTGGCAAAGATCATCCGGTACAGGAATGTGGAATGCCGGCCCAGCGTATCGAACATCTGCCTGACCGGTTCACTGACATGCAGGGTCAGCGGGTTGTTTTCGACATTGGCTACTGCCTGGGCCAGGATGCCGATCGGCGTATGCGGCTTCGGCGCACTGGCATGGCCGCCGGCACTGTCACAGTCAAAGCGCACATTGACCATGCCTTTTTCGGCAATCCCGATCAGGGCGCACTGCCCGGACAGGCCCGGGAAGACATCTTCCACCACGGCCCCGCCTTCATCCAGCACCATGCTCAGCTTCACGTCATGTTCCTGCAGGTACTCCACGATTTTCACGGCCCCCTCGCCGTTGGTTTCCTCACCGCCCGAGAACGCCATGTAAATATCATGTTCCGGGACAAAGCCCTCCGCCAGCAGGGTATCCGCGGCCATCAGGATGCCGTTGAACGTGGACTTGGTATCCAGGGTTCCCCGGCCCCAGAGCACGCCGTCCTCAATGATGCCGGCAAAGGGATCCTTCTCCCACTTGTCCCGTTCCACCGGCACGACATCAAAGTGGGCCATGAGCACGGTTGCCTCACTGCTGTCTTTCCCCGGCCAGCGGTACAGCAATGACCGGTGGTACACCTCGATCTTTTCACACGATGAAACCACATGCGGGTAGAGCTGCGGCACCAGGTCCAGCAGTTTTGCGAATTCGGCTTCGTCTTCCTTTGTACGGTCATAGTAGGATACCGTGGCGCACTGCACGAGTTTCTGCAGGTTCTCCACGGCCCGTTCCTCATCGATCTCGGCCGGCAGGTCCGCCACATCCGGCTGGGGAACCGGCTTGAACTGCATTGTCCGGAACAGGATCACAGCCAGCAGGACCAGCAGGATACACAGAATGATCATAAAAATACTCATACGCATTACATCTCCGCAGTCATTATATCTGTTTTACTTGTCTCAGACATCATAAAGGCATAAAGAACAGCCGCAGGCCTGCGGCTGTATCTCTTTGTTTCCTGTTTTCTGCCTGTACGGACAGCGGGCCGGAATCACTCCTGATCCTTCAGCGCCGCGAACTGGGCTGCCACCGAAGGCGCGTTTCTGGTCAGTTTCTTGATGGAAAGATCCTGGGCCTTGTCATTGGCCAGGCGCAGGTTGCGGTCACTCGACAGCAGGGCGTCCTTGGTCTTCTGCAGGTGGTCAATCGTCTTGTCGATTTCCTCAATGGCAGTCTGGAACTTTCTCGAGGCCAGCTCGAAATTCCGGCCGAAGCCATCCTTGAACTTCTGCATGTTTTCCTCGAAGTGCGTGATGTCCAGGTTGTTGTTCTGGGCCACGATGAGCTGCCGTTTGTACTCCAGGGCGTTCTGGTTGGCATTGCGCAGCAGTGTGATGATCGGGATGAAGAACTGCGGCCGGATCACATACATCTTCGGGTAGCGGTATGACACGTCCACGATGCCGCCGTTGTACAGCTCGTTGTCCATCTCCAGCATCGATACCAGCACGGCATACTCGCACCCCTTCTCATTGCGGTCCTTGTCCAGTTCCTTCAGGAAGTCCTCATTGCGGTGCTTGCTGGCGGTGGTCTCATTCTCGTTCTTCATCTCGAACATGATGGAAACGATCTCGGTATGATCATCATCGAAATCGCGGAAGATGAAGTCTCCCTTGGAGCCGGTGCGGGCATCGTTGTCCTTGTCGAACTGTGCCCGCGGGAACATGCCCATGCGGTACCGGTTGAACTCATAGCTGCAGTGCTGCTCCAGGGTCTCGCCGACCATCTTGGTGGACAGCCTTGCCTTGAAGTCCTTGTACTGCTCCACGAGTTCCTTCTGGGCCGCGATTTCCTTGTCCTTGGCAGCCAGGCTTTCCGCGAAACCGCTGCGCAGGGTGTCTTCCCGCAGCTTGGCCTCGTTTTTCTGGGCTTCGATCTGCACCAGGTAATTCTGGATTTCCGTGTTCTTTTTGGCTGTGATCTCGGCAATGGCCTTGTCAATGCTGAGCTGCTTTTCCTGTTCGCGGGCAGCCAGGGTATTCTGCAGCACGGCCAGTTCGGCATTCTTCTTTTCCACTTCCCCGGCCAGGATGGTCCTGCCCTTTTCCTCGGTCAGGGTAACCTCTGCCTTCAGCTCCCCGATCTGCCGGTTCAGTTCCCCGATCAGGTCGGCCGACTCCTTTTCCTTCTGCGCGGCGGTTTCCCGGACAGCCGTGGCCTTTTCCGTTTCCGCATGGGAAAGCTTTTCCTCCAGCAGGCTGATTTTTGTGCCGAGCCCGGCGATTTCCTTCTCCCGGATCGCAAGCTGCTCCGCCAGTTCCCGGGCACTGTTGGCGCTGTTTTCCTTCAGCGCACTTTCCTTTTCAGCCCGGGCGTTTTCCAGCTGCTGTTTCAGCGTATTGATTTCCGCCTGGCCCGCATCGAGCTTCTGCCGGGCCTCATTGGTCACCTGCTCCCTGACCAGGTCGATCCTGGCCTGCAGGGCGGCCTCGAGTTCCTGCTGGCGCCGCTGCAATTCCTCGTTGAACGTATGATCCCGGATCTGGCTGACAATCGAGTTATAGTTTGATTCATCTATGGTAAATACTTCCCCGCAGTGCGGACATTTGATCTGCTGCATATGTTCCTCCTGTGCAGTTTTATTATAAACCCCCGACCTGCCCGGCAGGAAATGAACCGTCCGGACAAAACAATGTTTATATACACTGTTTTTTTTCAAATTTCATTATTAAAATAAAGTTAAGAAAATTTCGACAAAGGAGAATTGTACCATGCCGGATAATGAGAAACTGCTTGAAAACATCCGTATTTTAACCAGCAACGTTACCGATGAGTTCGCGGCAAACAATATCCGCGGGGCGGCAGCAGACGCGCTCGGGGCAGTACCGTCCGATGAGGCTGTCAATGCCCTGATTACGGCCGCAAAGAATGACCCGGCCTGGAATGTCCGGGGCCGGGCGCTGACCGCGCTTGGCGCCCTGGCGAAGGATCACGCTGACCTGGCCATTGATCCGCAGGTCTTCCTGGATGCCCTGAATGACGCAAAGAGCTACCCGGTGGAATGTGCCGCCAAAGTACTGGGAAAACTGCACTGCATGGATGCCCTCGCGCCGCTGCTTGGCATTATTGACCGGTACGAAGACGGCAAGGACTTCTCTGCCGCTTCGGCCGCGATTGATGCGCTCGGCGCGTTCGGTGATGATGCCGTACCGGCCATTACGGAAGAACTGACTGACAGTCCGAAACGGGGCTACTTCCTGCGGGCCCTGGCAGCGACCGGCAGCCTGGCGGCGTTTGATACGCTGAAAGATGCGCTGGCTGACACTGCCCTGGCAGGCTATGAGAAGGTCAATATTGTGCGGGGTCTGGAAAAGATCGGCACCCCGGAAGCCATTGATACCCTGACAGCCGCCCTGGATGACGAAGCCGATCCGGCAGTTGTCAAGGCTTTGACGGCCAGCCTGGAGAAACTCGGTGTGCCGGAAGAACAGCTGGCGGACAAGCGGAACGCGGCTGAACGGCGTTCCATGGAAACCCTGCTGGCCGGCCTGAAAGCCCTGAAGCCGGGCATGACGGAAGATGAAGCCGATGCCCTGGTCGGTCCGGGCAATTTCCAGATGGGACCCAATGTCGTCCACAACACGAAGTACGGCACGTTCCAGGTGCTGGTCAATGACGCCGGCAAGGTGTTCGGCACCCAGCATGTGGACAGCGTGATCGGCGCCCTGGAAGCGAAACTTGCTGAGATGCCGGCAGCGGAAGAAGCACCGGCAAAGGAAATACCGGAAGAAGCACCAAAACCGGAAGATGCGGCAACAGAACCTGCACTGGAAACAGAAGCGGAAACGCCTGTGGAAGAACCGGTGACAGAAGCGGCCCCGGATGCGGAAGCGCCGGCCGAAGAACCGGCAGCAGAAGAAGCCAAACCGGAAGATGCCGTGGCTGAGCCGGCCCCGGAACCGGTACCGGAAGCCCCGGCGGAAACGAAACCGGCTGAACAGGTCAAGGCTGCCCCGGAGAAAAAGAACAATACGAAGAAGATCCTGATTGCCGTCATGGCCCTGTGCCTTGCCGGCGCCGGCATCTTCTACACCATCTCCGCCAACCATAAGAAAAACTACGAACAGGCAGCGGAATACTACGCCGCCGGGCAGTATGAGGAAGCAGCTGCCCTGTACGAGAAGCTCGGTTCCTATAAGGACGCTGCCGACCTGCACGCCAAGACCATCAGCTGGATCGAAGCCGAAGAACTGGAAGCCAAAGCCGGCACGGACGCTGCTGCCTGGGACAAGGCAGCCAAGGCTTATGAAGCCATCGATGATGAAAAAGCCCAGGACCAGGCTGCCGCATGCCGCCGGGCCAACAAGTACTACACGGCTGCTGACCTGATGAAAGCACAGGACTGGGAAGCTGCCAAGGAACTGCTCGGACCGCTCGTCGCCGGCAACTACAAGGAAGCCAAGACGATGATGACCGCGTGCAACACGCACATCACGTTCAACGAGGCGGAAGCACTCTATGCCGAAGGCAAATTCTATGATGCCTGGAAGCTCTACCGCAGCATCCAGGACACGGACTACGATGACCTGCCGGACCTGTATGAGCGGGCTGACATGTGCATCCAGGCCCCGCCGGCCACCGGGGTGGTCTACCGCAACCCGGCCTACCCCAACAATGCCGTGCAGCTGAGCATCGACAACTCCGGCTATAAGAATTCCTTCGTCAAGCTGTACATCGGTGATGACCTCGTCGCATCGGTCTTCATCGCCGAGGATGCCACCGCCACCTTCTGGCTGCCGGCCGGCACCTACCGCATGAATAAAGGCTACGGCGATACCTGGTTCGGCACCGAAGACCTCTTCGGGGATGAGGGCCGCTACTGGAAGTGCAAGTTCGGCGGCAGTGAGACCTTCACGCTGGAAGCCGGCTATGGCTACACCATCTCCTCCGGCACCGGCGGAACGGGCATCACCAACAGCTCCACGGGCCGCGACGACCTGTAAAGAAACACAAAGCATATGCACCGCATATGCTTTTTTTGTTTCCATGCTTTGCCGGGTATGGTCATCGGCAGTTAATTTGACAGAATATGCAGGTTCTGTCACATATTCCGTATTCCCCTTTAAGGAAATTACCCGGATTTTATATAATAGAATCAGCAGAACAATACTTGCGATAATCATCCCATCTACCGGAAAGGAGTGACAGCTCATGGTCGATAAAACAACATTTTCCGTCAACCAGACCAATCTCACCATGCGGATCCAGCAGGCCGAAATTTATCTGAAAGAGTTCGAAAAAGAAGTCGAACGCGCCGCCGGGGGCACCGGCAACTTCCGTTCCAAGGAAGACGCCCTGTCCCGGATCATGATCCTGAATGAATTCGCCCCGCAGGACCCGCGGGTGCAGAATCTTTTTGAACGGGCCAGGAAGTGCATCATGGGCGCTTCCGGCAATTTCATCAACATTACCCCGGACATGCTCCAGTATCTGGCCAATGAAGAGAATCTGCGGAACATGTATGCCCGCAAGAGTGAGGAGGCCTGGGCGCAGCTGGCCGCCGAATACAGTGACAAACTGCTGGAAAAGGTCTTCCCGGCCCCGGATGTCACCGAGGTCCGCCTGAGCGACCTGACCGACAAATATGTCATTCTCGATGAAGTGCGCTATCCGGCCAACCAGTTCATGGGGGTGACCGGCGAATATGTCTATATGGGCAAGCGTTCCTCGGGCATGTATTTCATCAAGATCGATACCCGGAAGTGGCTGGGGCCCTATGAGGCCGTCAAGCGCTACCGGCGGCTGGTGGACAGCACGATGATGGAAGTCGACAAATGGACCCTGCTGGGCAGGATCAGCGACATCACCATGGAAATTCCGGAAGCCGGGGAAACCAAGATCGGCGCCCCGGTCTATGCCCCGGTGGTGGAACCGGTGGCCCTGTATGTACCGGGTCATGTGCTGGGCCTGTATGATGCCGAAAAGGAAAACAGCGGCCGCTTTGTCGGGGAAGAGGAAGTCGCCGCCATCAAGGAAGGCTGGTACACCGAAAAGAGTGTCCCGGAAGATGTCACCCCGGAACACCTGGTCGAAATCTTCCGCCAGGCCATCAAGGAGAAAAACTACGATCTCTATGCGGACTGCATCCAGCCGGAAAGAAGGCAGAACCCGATCCAGCAGGATCTGATGCTGTACTACTGGGACCTGCACCAGGAACGGTTCCACGGCGAATACGTGCATGCCAATGTTGTGCCCGACGCAACGGAAATCACCGTGGTCAAGGGCTACAACGACAATACCGGCCTGGAGTCCTACTTCCTGTCCAGCGCCGAGCAGCAGAGCATCGCGGCCCGCTATGGCGACAAGGTGGAATACGCTTCCGTGCAGACTGTTTCCTTTGACAAGAACGGCAAGCAGCTCGGCAGCCCGGTCAGAAGAAACCTGATCCGGACCAACGGCGGCCGCTGGTATATCCGTGACTACGAAATCCGGTTCTGACCGTGACAGTTTGGAGATAATACAATGGCAAACGAAATCAACTTTACCTATGAAGAACAGCAGGAACTGATCAAACAGCAGATTCAGGACGGGAAGGAAGCCTCCCTGTGGATGAATCTGGACGAGGGTCTGCTGAACAATGAAATCACCGGCCTGACATCCCGGATCAACAATGTCACAACCCTGCTGAAGAAAATGGTGGAAGCCAGCGACTATGATAATACAAACGGATTTTTCAGCGCCCTGTGGATGAATGACCTGGGGGTCAGCGGCTTTATCCCGTCCTTCTTCAGAAGCAATGACGAGCTGGAACAGCATAAAAACGGTGCCACCCGGCCAACCTGGTATCATGACCTGACCCCGGAACACCAGCGTACCTTTGACCTGGCTGTACACTATTACCGGGACTGCGAGTGGCTTCTGCCTGTCCTGGAGGAACTGCGCAAGCTGATGATGCTGTACCCGCTCAAGACCGGGTTCCAGCTGCAGCGGCTGACCAAGAACT
>JAFRHT010000067.1 GCA_017433125.1 Solobacterium sp. | reverse complement strand
TACTGGTCAAGGTAGATGTCCAGTCCTTCCGCAATGGCATCATCAATCATCCGCAGTGACTGTTCGGTCAGGCCCCAGACTTTCGGTGTACCGATGACCTTGTGGTGGGAGATCACGGTCTTGATGCCGGTGGCCCGGACAATCTCGATTGTCTCCCGCACACCTTCCAGCAGGTTGCCGTCCTCGTAGCGCATGTGCAGGGTCATGATGCCGCCGTAGGAAGCTGCCACTTCGCACAAGGCAATCAGTTCATCGGTTTTGGCAAAGAAACCGGGTGTATAGTGCATGCCGAGGGAAATACCCAGAGCCCCGGCTTCCATGGCATCCCGGACATAGGCTTTCATTTCTTCCAGCTCAGCCGGGGTCGGTTCCCGGTTATCCGGGCCCATGACTGCCAGGCGGATGATGTTGTGGCCGATCAGGCCGTAGAAATTCGGCCCGGTGGGAATAGTCTGTACGTGCCGGATGTAGTCGGAATACTGCCGGTTGTATGTGTTGTCGGCCGGGCTGCCCTCATTCATCAGCGATTTCAGCGCCTTGAGACCCTCCGCCTTGTTCCGGTCTGATACCGGGGCGCAGGAGAACCCGCACATGCCGACGATTTCACCGGTGATGCCCTGTTCCAGTTTGTGCTTCATGTCAGGCATCTGTTCAAGAATGATGTCGTCATGGCTGTGGGAGTCGATGAAACCGGGGGCGACAACATGGCCTTTCGCATCGATCTCTTTTTTGGCCGGGGTCAGGATCGGCCGGCTGATTTCCGCTATTTTCCCGTCTTTGACAGCCAGGTCGGCATGAAATCCGGGATTGCCGGAACCGTCGATGATGTAGCCGTTGCGTATAATCAGGTCATACATGGGGTGTTTCCTCCTCAAGGTAATTATAAAGCCCAGAAAACTCCGGGCTCAATCGGTTCTTATTTCGTGTTCTGGAAGTCGATTGTAACGTTGCCTTTTTCATCGTAGACAACCGCGTCCTTGTCAAGGATGAAATCGTTGATGTCTTCGAAGTATTCCTTGATGGAAGCGTACTGCGGCTTGTAGTTGGCAATGATTTCCTTCGCGGCGGCCGCGTCGTCAGCCAGGAGCGCATCAGTTACAAACAGCTGGGCCTTGACGGCGTTGACGCACATGCGGTCCGGATCAGCCGGGTTGAAGTCGATGCCATGGAATGTGCCGGTCGCGCCGCAGGCGTTGAACTGGACACCCGGCATGACGCAGGTGATGTCACCGAAGTCGGAGGAACCGGTGCTCCATTCATTGTAATCGAATTTGACCCGGTCACCGGCAAGGTCACGGCAGCACTTCTCAACCAGTTCCATGAAGGCCTTGTCATGCACTTCCGGGGAGTAGCCCGGACGGTCAGTCAGTTCGACACCGGCACCGATGGCGAGGGCTGCACCGGTCAGCGCGCGGTTGACCTTGGTGTTTTCCTTCTTCATGGCTTCGATTGTACGGCCGCGGACATAGCTTTCGATCTTCATCTCATCCGGGATGATATTGACGGCGGAATTGACGCCCATCATGATCGGGTGGAAACGGATGGTATCCTTTTCCTGGAAGGTCTCACGCAGGTCGTTGACTGCCTGCAGGCCGAGCATGGCGGCATACTGGGCGTTGATGCCGAGGTGCGGGGAACCGCCGGCGTGGGCGGACTTGCCCTTGTAGCGGATGGTCTTGGCCATGCAGCCGTTGTTGCCGTAGCCGCAGATGAAGTCGTAAGGATCACCTTCGGCGATGCCGGCTGTATGCACCATGATGGCCAGGTCGACACCGTCAAGGATGCCTCTGTGCATGAATTCAACCTTGCCGCCCATGTAGCTGATGACACCCTGCTTGCGCAGTTCTTCACGGTAGGCCAGTTGGATCATTTCTTCTGCCGGAACGGCAATCAGGCGGATCTTGCCGCACAGGCCGTCCAGGGCACCCGGTTCCTTGAAGGCAGCCGCCAGACCGAGCAGGGCAGCTGACTGGGCGTGGTGGCCGCAGCAGTGGGTCATGCCGTTGACGGATTCCGGATGATTGGCGATGTCCAGGGCATCGAGTTCGCCGAAAATGGCCAGGGTCGGACCGGGTTTTCCGGTATCGATATCAGTATAGAAACCCGGGATGTTGCCGAAGCCCGGAATCTTGCCGGCCAGAACGAGTTCATAGCCGAGGGCTTCATATTTTTCTACCAGATAATTGTGGGCTTCCCACTCCGTGAAACCGACCTGCGGATGGGCCCAGAGCCAGCGCTCGGCATCCAGAACCAGCTGTCTGTTCTTGTCGGCATTGCGGACGAGTTGTTCCTGACGTTCATTCATGTGCGTTGTCCTCCTTATGCAGTTTTATGAATGTTTACATCATTAAGTATATTACATGAACAGCCTTCTTCGAAGAGCGGATTTCGAGGCATTTTTCAAGTGAAAACACAAGTCTTTACACTGAAAAAAATTTACAGCGAATGTAAGTTATGAAACAGGATGGAAGCGCTTGCGGCCCTATTTTGGGAGTGCTAAAATTTTCTTCAGTAGATGTTTTGCTGCGGCAAAACGTACGACTGATAAGGAGGAAATATTACATGAAGAAGATCTTGGCTTCCCCGAATGCTCCGGCAGCAATCGGCCCGTATTCCCAGGGTGTAGAATGCACAGGTCGTCTGGTTTTTGTTTCGGGCCAGCTGGGCGTTGATCCGAAGACAGGCGAATTCGCTGGTGCTGACATCGCCAGCCAGACAAAGCAGTCTCTGGAAAACCTGAAGACAATCCTTGCCGAAGCAGGAATGACAATGGACAACGTCGTCAAGGCTACCTGCTATCTGAGCGACATTGCCAACTTCGGCGCTATGAACGAAGTTTACGCACAGTATTTCACAGCTGATTTCCCGGCTCGCGCAGCGTTCCAGGTTGCTGCTCTGCCGAAGGGCGGTCTCGTAGAGATCGAAGTATTCGCTGTCGAGAAGTAAGTTCTCCGCAGCCGCAGCGGCCGTACCGGAAAGAAGCGTGTGAAAGCGCTTGTAACCGCAGCTGGCCGGTGCTATATTTATAGGGTGCGTAAAGCGCTTACAGCCGCACCGCACAAAACAATTTGGTAATTCGCGCCGGTAAGGTGCCGAATACATAAGAAGGGAGATATTCTTAGATTATGAAGTTTGATTTCACACAGTTTATTGACCGTATGGGCAAGGACGCAGTTGCCGTCGAAATGCCTCCGAATGGCGCTCTGACAAAGCCGGAATGGAAGGACAAGCAGATCCCGATGTGGGTTGCTGACCAGAACTTCCCGACTTTCCCGCCGATCAAGGAAAAGATGATTGAGCGTGCCAGCCTCGACACATTCGGCTACTACAGACCGAGAGCTGAATACTTCGATGGTATCATCGACTGGCACAAGACACGTAATGGTTATGGCGACGATCTGACAAGAAAGGTTATCGGCTATGATAACTCCGTCCTGGGTGGCGTCGTTTCCGCTCTGAACGTTCTCTGCTCCGCCGGCGACAACGTCCTGCTGCAGAGCCCGACATATATCGGCTTCACAGGCTGCATCGAGAACAACGGCTGGAACATCATCCTGAACCCGATGTACAAGGATGAGAACGGTTACTGGAGAATTGACTACGAAGACATGGAGAAGAAGATTGTTGACAACAAGATTCATGCTACTGTCTTCTGCAATCCTCACAACCCGACAGGCCGCGCATGGTCCAAGGAAGAACTCGAAAAGTGCTTCGAAATCTTCGAAAAGCATGACGTATGGGTTGTCTCCGATGAAATCTGGAGCGACATCATGCTCGATGGCCGCAAGCACAATGCGACTTGCCTGACCAACGACTGGGCTAAGATGCACACAGTTACATGCTATGCGACATCCAAGACCTACAACATCGCCGGTCTGGTTGGTTCCTACAGATTCATCTTCAATGACTGGCTCCGTGACCGCGTTGACAAGCAGGCTTCCCTGTCTCACTACAACGAAATGAACATGCTGTGGATGTATGCTGCTATCGGCGCATACACAGGCGAAGGCAGATTCGACTATGTCGATCAGCTGTGCGAAGTTCTGAGCGAGAATGCGAAGATCGCTTACGAGTATGTAACAACAAAGTTCAAGGGTGTCCACACATCCCGTCCGGAAGCTACATTCATGCTGTTCCTTGACTGCAAGGAATGGTGCGAAGAGCACAATGTCACCATCCAGCGTCTGCAGGAAATGGGCGCCGAAGTTGGTGTCATGTGGCAGGATGGCCGTCCGTTCCATGGCGAATACGGTATCCGTATGAACCTCGCTCTGCCGACATGGAGAGTTCAGGAAGCGTTCGACCGTCTGGACAAGTACGTCTTCAACGCCTAATAACCGATAATACTGAATTATCAGCATTCATAATCAACGGAGCATCTGACCGGGCCCTCATCCGGGAAGCGGAAGATGCTCCGCTTTTTTTCAGCAGAACAACTCACATAAATGCCGCAGCGTCTCTTTTCTTATGACCGCCGAGATTGTACGATGAATACAGATAGCAAAGGAGGCAGACATGATAAAGACAATTGCCCTGCCGTATTACACCTCTACACTGGACCTCCACGTGGATGAAAAGAACCTGGAAGCGGTCATGACCGCGGGTCTGGACAGTTATGATCCCGGGAAGGGCGAAGAAGAACTTGTCCGGGACGCCCTCGAGCATCCGATTGGAACGAAGCCGCTGCGGGAACTGGCTGCGGGAAAGCGGAAGATTGTGCTGGTGACCAGCGATCATACCCGCGCTGTGCCAAGCAGAATCACCCTGCCGCTGGAACTGGCGGAGATCAGAAAAGGCAATCCGGATGCGGACATTACAATTCTGATCGCCACCGGGCTGCACCGTGCAACAACACCGGAGGAGCAGCGCCGCATGTTCGGTGATGCCATTGTGGATAATGAGAAGATCGTGGTGAACAACGCTTTTGATCCGGATCAGTTTGTCAACATGGGCACCCTGCCGTCAGGGGCGGAATTCCATGTCAATCATCTGGCAACGGAATGTGACCTGCTGATCTGCGAAGGATTCATTGAGCCGCACTTCTTTGCCGGTTTCTCCGGCGGCAGAAAAAGTATCCTGCCGGGCATCTGCTCTCAGGAAACAGTCAACGAGAATCATTCCTATAAAGCTATTGCCAGCCCATATGCCAAGACCGGGGTCCTGGCACATAATCCGATTCACGAGGACATGATATATGCTGCCCGGCTGGTGAATGTACAGTTTATCCTCAATGTGGCGCTGAACGCGGAAAAGAAAGTCATTGCGGCCTGGGCAGGTGATCTGGAACAGGCGCATGAAGAAGGAGTCGCGTTCATTCGGGAATGGTCACAGTGTCCCTCCATCACCGGGGATATCGTTGTTACCAGCAACGGCGGGTATCCGCTGGATCAGAACCTGTACCAGAGCCCGAAGGCCGTGGCAACCGCGGAAGCCTGCGCCGGGGAGGACGGGGTGATCATCATGTGCTGCAGCTGTGTGGACGGCATGGGCGGCACCCACTTCGCCGAACTGATCCAGCTTGGCACACCGGAAGAAATTGATGCCTATCTGGCCAAGATCCCGCCGAAAGAGACCATACCGGAACAGTGGTGCCCGCAGATTTATGCCCGTATCCTGAAGAAACACAAAGTGATTCTGGTCAGTACATACCTGGATCCGGATACTGTCCGCAGATGCAACATGATACCGGCTTCGACACCGGATGAAGCCCTGGACATTGCATATCAGCTCAAGGGGAAGGATGCCCGTGTCGTTGTCATTCCGGATGGAGTCAGTGTGCTGGCAGTTGCCCCGGAATAAACTGGAGGAAATCATGGAAGAGTTGAAAATCGCTTTGAAAGTCAACGACCTTGACAATGTCGCGACCATTTTCGCCAATGATGTCACTGACGGCACCGTGGTGGAGATGCGCGACAAGAAGGGCAACCGGGAACAGATCACTGTAAAGGGAGATGTTCCGTACGGCCACAAGATCGCTGTTGCGGATATTCATATCGGTGAGCAGATCACAAAGTACGGCGAGGAAATCGGCATCGCGACGAAAGAGATTGTCAAGGGCGAGTATGTGCACGTGCACAACCTGGACAGCATGCGCGGCCGCGGTGACTGGGAAACAGAAAAGGAGGCAGAGACCGTATGACAACATGGTATGGATACAGAAGACCGGATGGATCGGTCGGTTCACGCAACTATGTCGGTATCATTCCGGCAGTCACCTGTGCCAATGATGTGGCCAATGCCATCTGCCGGGAAGTGCAGGGCACGGTCACATTCCTGCATCATCAGGGGTGCTGCCAGCTGCCGCCGGATCTTGACCGGGTCACGGAGACACTGATCAGCCTGGGCAAGAGCCCGAACCTCGGGGCGGTGCTGATTGTCAGTCTCGGCTGCGAAGGAACGGACCATGCCCGGATGTACGAAGAACTCAAGGCAACCGGCAAGCCGGTAGAGATCATCCACATTCAGGAACTGGGCGGTGTTTCCAAGGCTGTCCGGGAAGGCACGGATATTGCCCGGCGCCTGGTCATGCAGATTTCCGGCCAGCTGCGCGAACCGGCAGATATCTCCGAAGTGATCATGTCCATCAAGTGCGGTGGTTCCGACACGACCAGCGGGATGGCTTCCAACTGCGTCATCGGCTATGTGGCTGATAAACTGGTTGACCTTGGGGCGACGGTCATCTTCGGCGAAACAACTGAGTTCATCGGCGGTGAGCACCTGCTGGCCAGACGCGCAGTCAATGAAGATGTAGCCAAAGATATCTACCGGATCGTGGACGAGATGGAGACCCGTGCCAAGAGCATCGGCTGTGACATGCGCCGCGGACAGCCAACACCGGGCAACATCGCCGGGGGTCTGTCCAGCATTGAAGAGAAGAGTCTGGGTGCCATTGTCAAGAGCGGCACAAGGCCGATCCAGGGCGTCCTGGACTATCCGGAACATGTGACAACGCAGAAAGGCCTGTGGATCAAGGATACACCCGGCCGCGAACCGGAAATCCTGACCGGCATGGCAGCCACAGGAGCTCAGTTCATGTGCTTCTCCACCGGCCGCGGGGCGCCCCAGGGATTCCCGTGCATGCCGGTCATCAAGATCTGCGGCAACCCGAATACATTTGAAAACATGAAGGATGACATGGACCTGAATGCCGGCCTGATCCTCACCGGTGACAAGACCATCGAGGAAGTCGGTGAAGAAGCGCTTGCGAAGCTGCTGCGGGTGCTTAACGGTGAAATGACCAAGAATGAAGCGATCCAGTACTTCACTTCACTGGATATCTTCTGCCTCGGACCGGTTATCTGATTATGATGCTGGAAAAACCCTTTACAGAATTTACGGCAGAACTGGGCAGTGCCTCGCCTGTACCGGGCGGCGGCGGCGCTGCGGCAGCGGCAGGAGCCCTGGCCGTCTCGCTTGGCCGGATGGTTGCCAGCCTGACCACAGGGAAAAAGAAATATGCCGCGTATGAGGAAGACATGCAGCGGATTCTGAACCGGTGTACGCAGCTGCAGGGAGAATTCATTCTGCTGGCTGACCGGGATGCGGAGTGTTTTGCCCCGCTGGCGGCCGCATACAGACTGCCGAAGGACACACCGGAACAGGCGGAGCACAAGCAGCAGGTTATGGAACAGTGTCTGAGGGAAGCCTGCACAGCCCCGCTGGACATCATGCGGGCCGCCGTGGAGACTGTCGCGATCCTGGAGGAACTGGCGGAAAAAGGCAGCCGGCTGGCGCTCAGCGATGCCGCGGCCGGCGCGGTTCTGGCCCGGGCCTGTCTGCAGGCGGCGTCTCTGAACGTGTTCATCAACACGAAGATGATGCTGGACCGTACAAAAGCCGGTGAAATAAACACAGAGGCGGAAGCCATGCTGGCAGACGGCTGCGGCCGGGCAGATGCTGTGTACAAAGCCGTCATGAACAGTCTGAAATAACTGCCCGGAACCACGGAAATACAAAGGCGGATGATGTCCGCCTTTTATTGATTAAAAGAGTTGATTAAATTCCGGATCGCATTACTATTAGTAAGTACAGCGGGAGGTTTGCCATGTCTGATGTAGTTGTGCTTCTCATCCAGCAGGTTGTCGTCATGTTCCTGCTGATGATGACCGGCTTTGTAATATACAAGATTAAAATGCTTGACCAGAAAGGGGTGTCACAGCTGACCAATGTTGTGCTGTATGTGGCCACTCCGGCAACGATCATCAATTCGTTCTTTGCGGCTTATGATGTCCAGGTCCTGTACAAGGGTGCGTGGGCAGCCGTACTGGGCGTGATCATGATGATCATCAATATGGCCCTGACCTTCACGGTCTTCCGCAAGATGTCCGACCTCGGAAAGTTCGGTATCATCGTATCAAATCTCGGGTTCCTCGGCATTCCGCTGGTGCAGATGGTGCTCGGCCAGCAGGCCGTGTTCTATATGACCATGGTCATGGCGTTCCAGACGATTGTTACATTCACCTACGGTATTTACCTGATTTCCCATGACCGGACGCTGATATCTTTCCGGAAGGTCGTCACCAATCCGCCGATTGTGGCAGTATTCGTGGGGGTGCTGATCTACTGCCTGCAGATCCCGGTGCCGGCCATGGTGCAGCGGACCGTGGCGATGATCGGCAATATCAATGCCCCGCTGGCCATGATGATGATCGGGACGTATCTCGCGGATGCCGACCTGAAGAAAGTGATGGCAGAAAAGGAAACGTATCTGATCCTGGCCGGCCGGCTGCTGGTTGCCCCGGCCCTGGCCCTGCTTGCATTCCGGCTTGTGCCGGCATCCATGCGGGAAGTCAGTATGGTTGCCATGATTGCCGCGTCCACCCCGGTGGCCGGGGTCATGGCCATGTTCTCTCAGAAATACGGCGGCGATTATGCCTACGGGGCAGGAATTGTCAGTATTTCAACCATCCTCAGTCTGATTACCATGCCTCTGTTCCTTGCCCTGCTGTAATCCTGCATACTGAGAACAATCCGGAAAGAGAGGAACGATTATGGATGCTCTGACACTCGCGATGCTGAAACTTGCGGTTCTGTTTGCCGTAATCATCATTGCTTTGAAATGCAAGCTTAAGCTCTTCATGGCCATTGGCATTGCCACTGTGCTGTGCGCACTGCTCTACCAGATTCCGCTGGCTGTCAGCGGCCAGCTGCTGATGAAGACGGTCACCTCATGGGACACCATTCAGGTTCTGCTTATTCTGTATTGCATTACCTTCCTGCAGCGGATGCTGGAACGGCGCAGCCAGCTGAAACTGGCCCAGCAGGATCTGGACCATATCTTCCACAACCGCCGTATCAACGCAACCGTTGCCCCGATGCTGATCGGTCTGCTGCCCAGTGCGGCGGCGGCCATCATCTGCGGTGAAATTGTCAATGAAGCCGTCGGCGACAGCCTCGATATTGATGAGAAAGCAACGGTTACCAGCTACTTCCGGCATATTCCTGAAAGCTTCCTGCCGACGTATTCCGCGATTATCATCATGTGTGACCTGAGCGGCGTACCGATCGGGAGCTTTTTCCTGGGCATGCTGCCGCTGGTGGCAGTGCTCTACACCCTTGGTTATTTTTTCTACATCCGCAAGGTGCCGCGCACAGTGGAAGGCGATCCCGGGGCAGCCGTGGACGACCGGACAAAGGGACAGTATTTCCTGCAGCTGGTGAAACACCTGTGGACGCTGATCGTGATTGTCACACTGATCATGGTCTTCAATTTTTCTGTTCTGCAGGCCACCGGGGCGGTTATCCTTGTTGCCTGGTTTACCTACCGGTTCAAGCCGCAGGACCTCGGCCCGCTCATGATCAGCGCATTTGAAAAGGTCATGATTACAAACACGTTCCTGGTTTATGTTTTCAAGAACTTCCTGACATATACAGGGGTTGTCAACCAGCTGCCGGAATTCCTGGGCCGGTTCCCGGTTCCGCCGTTCGTCATTTTTGCGCTGATTTTCTTCTTCGGTGCACTGGTGGCCGGCAGCCGGGCGATCATCACGATCTGCACCCCGATTGCCTTTGCGACGATTCCGACCGGAGGCTGGCAGCTCATGGTCCTGCTGCACAGTTTCTCCTATGCGGCCATGCAGGTGTCGCCGACCCACGTCTGCCTGACAGTTGTTGCAGACCATTTCAGGTCCAGCCTTGGCGGGATGGTGAAGAAAACAGCACCGATCATCGTGCCGTATGCCTTCATTGTCATGGCATATTATCTGATGACCAGCACAATTTTCTGATAACGGTGTTACATGCAGTCTTTTCTTAAAGTATGCGGGCATACAATCGTCGCCAAGAGAATAAATAACTATGCTATACTGAGTACGACTAAAACAGGGGGAATAATATCATGAGTGAAAATAACAATACCCAGGCCCAGAGCATTGAACTTGTGCTGTCTGCAGAAGAAGCGGAAAAGCAGCAGCAGGCTGCGCTGGCTGACATGGAGGCTGAGCAGGCCAAGATTGCCGAACAGACGGTCAAGGATCAGTATGATGACAAATCACTGTCAGAGAGTGAACGCAAGACGGTCAATGATTTCTCGGAAAAGATCGATATCATGGAATCCAATGTGATTCTGCAGTACGGCAGTGCGGCCCAGAAGAAAGTCACAGACTTCAGTGACAATGCCCTGAAGAATGTCCGGACCAAGGATCTTGGTGAAATCGGCGGACTGCTGAGCACCCTGGTAACCGAACTGAAGGGCTTCAATGCCAACGAAGAAGAAAAGAAGGGTCTCTTCGGACTCTTCAAGAAGGGCACCGACAAGGCGGCCGCCTTCAAGGCCCGCTATGACAAGGCCGAAGCGAATGTCGACAAGATCGCGGCGCTGCTGGAAGAGCACCAGATTACCCTGCTGAAGGATATCGCGCTGCTGGATCAGCTGTATGAACGCAATGCGCAGAATACAAAGGAACTGACCATGTACATCATCGCCGGCCGGAAGAAGCTGGCACAGGTCCGCAATGAGGAAGTTCCGAAGCTGATTGAAAAGGCCAGACAGAGCGGTCTGCCGGAAGACACCCAGGCAGCCAATGACCTGGCCCAGGCCTGTGACCGGTTCGAAAAGAAGCTGTATGATCTGGAACTGACCAGACAGGTCTCCATCCAGATGGCCCCGCAGATCCGGCTGATTCAGAACAACGATACGCTGATGACCGAAAAGATCCAGAGCACCCTGGTCAATACCATCCCGCTGTGGAAGAACCAGATTGTCCTGGCCCTGGGCATCAACCACTCCAAGGAAGCCATGGAAGCAGAGCGCGAAGTCTCCAACATGACCAACGAACTGCTGAAGAAGAATGCCGAAACCCTGCACCAGGCAACCGTTGAAGTCGCCAAGGAAAGCGAGCGCGGCATCGTCGATATCGAGACGCTCCAGCACACGAACGAAGAGCTCATCGCAACCCTGGACGAAGTCCTTGCGATCCAGCAGGAAGGTCACGAGAAGCGGCAGGCTGCCGAGGCAGAACTGGCCCGCATCGAGAGCGAACTGCACACCAAGATGCTGGAAATCAACGTCAAGAACGACATCACCAGAAAGTAAGCAAAACATACAGAGCAGGGCCTTGGGTCCTGCTTTTCTGCAGGAAGGAACAGACCTATGAAATTAAGAGAACCGGCACCATTTGTCAATCCGGCTGAACTGACTCCTGCGCAGGCCCTGCAGCGGGAACAGGAAATGACAGCAGCCATTGCGGCCCATCCCGGCAACATGCCGGCGTATGATATTCTGAAACAGGCTCCGGATCCGGCTGCCCCGCTGAAAGGAAAATCATGTATCTTCCTGGGATCTTCCGTAACCTACGGCCATGCGGCCCTGGGTGAATCGTTTGTTGAAGCCCTGCAGGTTATTGACGGGCTGCAGGTATACAAGGAAACCCTCAGCGGCACCACCATGGTGGATGAAGCCCTGAAAGGACCATCCTTTATCACCCGCATGAAGACCATCCCGGCTGATTACAAAGCAGACGCCTTCATCTGCCAGCTGTCGACCAACGATGCCAGACAGGGCTGGCCCATGGGTGAGATTATTGCCGGTAAAGACAGGGATTCCTTTGACACAAAGACGATTATCGGGGCAATGGAGTATATCATTGCCTATGCCATGGATACCTGGCACTGCCCGGTATACTTCTACACCGGTACGAAGTTCCTGGATCCGGCCTACCGGCTGATGGTTGATATCCTGTACCGCCTGCAGGAGAAGTGGGGAATCGGCATCATTGATCTATGGAACGATGCTGATCTTGAGACGATGGACGACAGTACCTATGATCTGTACATGTTTGATCCGATCCACCCGACGAAGGCAGGCTACCTGCTGTGGTGGACCCCGTTCTTCCGGGAATATCTGAAGAAGCACTTATAAAGCAAAAAAGGGCATTGCCCTTTTTTGTTCTGTTTCGTATTACTCGGTAATGGCAAAGACCCGTACCGGCAGGCCGACCGCATCTTCAATGCGCGGCCAGCTGACTACGATGACAGCTCCGGCCGGCGCGACCTGGTCGAGATTCTGCAGGACTTCCACCTGCAGTTTGCCTCTCTCCAGGACATATCGTTCGCAGGCCAGGTCACCGGCTTTTGCGGCTTCGGCAGAGGCATCGGTATCCAGTGTCTCATGCCCGTTGGCTGCCGCGTTCCTGGTCTCATAGATGTACTTCAGGGCATCCAGCGACCAGCCCGGAAAATTCTCACTGCCGTCTTCGGCAATGCCGGAAAGGGCGTTCATATCCGGCCAGTTTTTATACCAGTCCGTACGCAGGGCAACGAAGGCACCATCCGGAATCGGACCGTATTTCTCTTCCCAGGCCATGATGTCTTCCGGCTTGACTGCGTAGTGGACATCTTCTTTTACCTTGTCGGTTATATCAATCACACAGAGCGGGAAAACGCCGTCCTTTACACCATAGGCGGAGGAGAGAACACCGTTTTTGTCGAAGTGGCCCGGGAAGTCGATGTGGGTACCGAACTGGCCGGGGAACTTGAAGGTCTGAATACGGCACTCCAGCATCGGATTGCCCCAGTCGAAGACGACTTTGCCAAGCTCCACACTGCCTTCAGGGATTCCGCTCCAGTACGGGCTGTCGTTGGTCAGCGGGTGAGAAAGCTCAACCCACCGCAGCTGTTTCGCACTTTCCAGTGCTTCCCATAATTTGTATGTCATATTGTTCCTTTCCTCTGCCTTCCGGCAGATGACAACCTCAGTTATCGGCTCTTGAGTAGCCGCAGCGCATATTCTTGCTGGCGTCCAGCAGGACCTTGTTCAGGGTTTCCGTTGTTTCCTTCTTTGCCATGGCGGCCAGCTTTTCGTTGGCTTCCCTGAGCAGGGCAGGATCCTGTGTCTCCATGAATCTGCGGTCATACTCATTGACCAGGGCCCGTCCTTTGGCCGGCACGGCATTCTGGTAGCGCTCGATGAACTGGATGCTGGTGCCGTAGTTGGGATCCGCCAGGGCCCCGAGCAGGCGGCTGCCCCAGTAGAAATTTTCGGTGGAGACATCCAGGGAGACGTCGCTGAGATATTTCGGCATTTTATCCACATTGGTATAGACCGGCAGGACCGTGTTGAACGGATTGGCACCGAAACAGATCCACTCGATGCCCTGCAGGGCTTCCGGCATGTAACCGCGGATCTGCAGGATGGCCATGACCCCGGTGCGGCTGATGCCGATCGGCCGGTAGATGCCCTTTTCCGGGTACTCCGCCTTGGTATAGGGATTGTACTTTGTGCCCTGGTAATAGGACGAGAGAATATACTTTACATCTTCCGGCGTAATCTTGTGTTCCGGCACGAAAGACCAGGGAATATCATTGCTTTCCGGGGTGTAGTCCGCGTCCGGCCCGTCCCACCTGCAGGTGCGGGGGTTGAAGTGGCGGGCGATGTACCAGGCCCGCGGGGTATTGTACACGTGGTCCTGGTCCGAAGCGGAACCGAAGGCCAGGCGCGGATTGAATTTATCGTCCTGATTCCGGTTCAGATGATGCTTTTTGACAAATTCCTTCAGATCGGCAGAGCACATGTATTCCTTCTGTTTGCCGAACGCATCCTTGAAATCGAAGTGGTCAATGCCGAGCTGGTTGGGCATCAGGACATATTCATCATCTTTGACCCGCCGGGCCATCCAGTGGTGGCCGCCGATTGTTTCCAGCCACCAGATTTCATCACGGTCACTGAAGGCAATGCCGTTGGCTTCATAGGTACCGTACTGCTCGAGCAGGGAACCCAGGCGGACAACACCTTCCCGGGCTGTATGAATATAGGGCAGCACCAGGGTGACCAGGTCTTCCTCGCCGAGGCCGCCGGGGATGTCCTTCTGCCCGCGCTTTTCGGCTTTCTGATAAACAACGTAGGGATCGGCGCCGAGCACCCGGGGATTGGATGTGATGGTTTCCGTGGCAGTCATGGCCACGTTGGCGGCGTTGATGCCGCAGGCGGCCCAGATACCGTTGGCCTGATTGATGCTCGGGCAGGCAGTATACCGCAGCGGATTGTCGGGCAGTTCGATTTCCAGATGGCCGATTACGCTTTTATACTTCCGCGGCTGCTGTTTGGGCTCAACGACAATCAGTTTTTTCTCATCGAAGAAGCCGTCGTCATTTCTGGCAATCATGGTGCTGCCGTCATGGCTGGCCTTTTTACCGACCAGGATTGTAGTACAGGACATGGATATTCCTCCGTTTCAGATACAGTCTATTTCACCGGTTCATTTCTTTCAATACAGCCGGCAGTTCAGCCGGGGAACCGATGTACGGCCAGCGGCTGTCGGGGGCGGCGCCGTGCAGGCGGGAAAGCACCGGATGAATCCCGAGGGCTTCCGCACTTTCCAGGTTCTTCACCAGATCATCGATAAATACGGTTTCCCCGGCCGGCAGGGCCATTTTTGCCAGGGCATCCTGGAACAGCCGAGGGTCCGGCTTGAAGAAGCCAAGCTGATAACTGAACGTAAGACAGTCGAAGTACTGAAGAATACCGGCATGTTCCAGCTGCGGGACAATGCTCGGCCAGGTGTCACTGATCACGCCCAGCTTATACCCTTCGGCTTTCAGTTCACGCAGCAGGACAGGCACTTCCGGCGGGACGATGTACTTGTCATATTCATAGGTGCGGTCCAGGGCTATTTCCCGGGCAATTTCCGGGGTGACCGGCAGGCCGGCAGTCTGCAGCAGGTCCATATACCAGCCGGTGAACTGGTCCGCTTCCTCGGCAAGTGTTGTGATTTTATGATGTTCGGTCAGGGGCTGTGAGGCGGTCATGAGGGCCTGACGCCAAAGCTGCGGGTCAACCGTTGCCTGCAGTTCTTCCGGATAATACTTCCGGAAGCATTTTGTCAGCATCCAGTCGCCGGTTTCCGGCAGTTCCAGGGTCCAGCCAAGATCAAAAAAGATACCGCGGATCATAAGGGTTCCTCCGTTTTTTTAAGTTTATCAGGAATCGGCAGGGATTGGCAGGACCTGTGCTATAATCTGTTCATTATGGCAAAACGCAGGCGCACAGGAAAAAAAAGAATCCGTTACGGCCGGGTGCTGATCCTGGTCCTGCTGGCGCTGGCGGCCGGAAACCTGATACGCATTGTCCTGACGGAACTTGTCCGGCCGGCGGAGATGCCGGCTCCGACCCCGACGCCTGACCCGCGTTACCCCAATGATTACAGCTGGGATAATCTGACCGCTGACGGGCAGTATAAAGCATACAATGATGAAACATATACCTCCATGCAGGGGATCGATGTTTCCTATGCCCAGGGTGAGGTTGACTGGGCAGCAGTGCGCAGTGACGGCATCGAATTTGCCATGATCCGCACCGGCTACCGCGGCTATGAAACCGGCCTCCTGCATGAAGACACCCGCTTCCGGGCCAATATGGACGGAGCGGTGCAGAACGGGCTGCAGGTTGGGGTTTACTGGTTTGCCCAGGAAGTGTCGGTGGAAGAAGCCCGTGAGGCAGCGTATTACAATATCCGGCTGCTGCAGGGTTACCGGCTGGACCTGCCGGTTGCCTATGATATGGAAACCGTCACCGATCATGACCGGATGAGTGCCCTGACAAAAGAAGAAAAAACCGCCGTGGCAAAGGAATTCTGTTCCGTTCTGCACGAGGCAGGTTTTCATGTCATGATCTATGCCAGTGATTCCTGGCTCCGGGATGAAATATACATGGAGGAACTGCAGGATCTGTGCGGGTTCTGGATGGCGCACTACAATGTCGAGCATCCGTCCTTCCCGTTTGTCTTTTCCATGTGGCAGTACAGCCGCACCGGGCAGGTCTCCGGCATAAAGGAACCTGTGGACCTGGACCTGCTGATCCGGAAGCGCTGATCATCCGGCCGGCACTTCCCGTACGGTTTCTGCCAGGAACAGCGGTTCGACTGTGCCTTTGGTCATATCCCGGATCCGGTCCGGGATTTTTTCATCTTCCGCTTCGAAAATACAGGTAACCTGTTCGTCATAGAGGATGTCGATGACCATCGTGTTGTGCCGCAGCCATCCTTCCAGGGTGCCGGCAAGTTCATACGGACAGGTGATCTGCCAGCGGCGGACCGGAATGTCCCGGGTTTTCGGGGCGTGGGCAAGGGCCTCGCTGACACAGCCGGAATAGACCCGGATCAGGCCGCCGGCCCCCAGTTTGATCCCGCCGAAGTAACGCACCACACAGGCGCACACATTCTGCAGGCCGCTCCTGCGGATCGCCTCCAGCATCGGCACCCCGGCCGTGCCGGCCGGTTCGCCGTTGTCACTGGAACGCTGGATCTGGCCGTTGTCCCCCAGCATGTAAGCTGTGCAGACGTGGGAGGAGTCCGGGAATTCCCGGCGGATGCCGTCAATGTAAAAACGCGCTTCTTCCTCGGTATCGCAGCGGCTGACACAGGCGATGAAGCGTGACTTGTTGATGATGGTGGTTTCCCGGTATTCCTGCTGCAGTTTCATGTTCAGGTTTATTATACAGGCACATGCTATAATGAAAAAAGGTAAAAATCATGGGCAGAATACAGCAGTTGGATGCGCAGACCGCGAATATGATCGCCGCCGGTGAAGTGGTGGAGCGGCCGATGGGCATCGTTAAGGAATTAGTGGAAAACGCGATTGACGCAGGCAGTACGCGGATTGAGATTAATGTTGAAGAAGGCGGCCTGAGCCGGATTACCGTGGCGGACAACGGCTGCGGCATGGACAGCGAAGACGCGGTCATGGCGTTTAAGCGGCACGCGACTTCGAAAATCCATGTGCCGGAGGATCTCTGGAAAATCGGCACCCTCGGCTTCCGCGGGGAGGCCCTTCCTTCGATTGCATCGGTGGCCAAAGTGACGCTGAGCACATCCGACGGCAATGAGACGACGCGGGTGAAGATCGAGTACGGCAAAACGGTATCGGTGGCGGCGTGGCCCTGCAACCCGGGTACGGAGATTATCGTGGAAGGCCTGTTTTACCGCACCCCGGCCAGGCTCAAGCATATGCGCAGCGCGGCCTATGAAAACTCCCTGATCCAGGATGTCGTCAGCCGCTTCGCGATGAGCCATCCGGAAATTGCCTTTACCTTTACAAGTTCCGGCCGCCAGGCCCTGCGGACCAGCGGGCAGGGAAACCTGCTGGAAGTGCTGTACCAGGTCTGGGGGAAGGAAGCGGCCGCGGCCGCCATCCCGGTCTCTTTTGCGGACTACGACTATCAGGTTACCGGGTATCTGGTCAAGCCGAACATCACCCGGGCATCGCGGAATTTCATGCACGTGTTCCTGAACGGGCGCATGGTGCGGACATACAGAATCTATAAAGCCATCCAGGACGGTTATGAAGACTTCATCGTGAAAGGCCGTTTCCCGCTGGCCGTACTGATGGTCAGCATGGATACCCAGCTGGTGGATGTCAATGTGCATCCGTCCAAATGGGAAGTGCGGCTTTCGAAGGAAAACCAGCTCGAGCAGCTGATCCGCCAGCAGGTGCGGGAAGCCCTGAAAGGCACGATGCTGGCCCCGGCGGCGGCGGTGCGGGAAGCGGAAACATACTATGAACCGCTGCGGCTCGATACGGATCAGGACATGCCTGTTCCCGGTCCTGTGATCCCGCCGGAACCGGCCCGGCCAATCGAAGAAACCACCCCGGAACCGGTGATAACAGTCCCGCCGATGCCGGCAGAGGCAGCCCCGGTCCGGTCCGGGTCTTTCCCGGAAATGCAGGTGATCGGGCAGCTGCACCGGAAGTTTATTCTCTGTTCCTGTGAACAGGGACTGGCGGTTCTCGACCAGCATGCCTGCCAGGAACGGGTGCACTATGAGGAAATCCGCAGCCGGCTCAATACCGACCCGGCAGTTATGGACTGCCTGGTGCCGATCATGGTTGCGGCTTCGGATGACCTGGTGCAGCGGGTGGATGAGATCAATGCGGCCATCGCGGATATGCGGATTGTGTTTGAACCGTTTGGTCATGACACCCTGCTGGTCCGCCGCATGCCCGTGTGGATGCAGGAAGTGGAGGAAGAGCCGTTCCTGCAGGATATCCTGGACCAGTTCCGCAATGAGCGGGAATCTTCCTATGCCCGCATGGAAAAGAAAAAGATTGCCACGATTGCCTGTCATCACTCCATCCGGTTCAACCGGAATCTGACCATGGCGGAGATGCAGGAAGTAGTGCGGCAGCTGGCGGCGTGTGAGAACCCGTATCATTGCCCGCATGGCCGGCCGACGTTCGTTATTCTCGATGAAAAAGAACTGACAAAGGAGTTCCTGCGGTGAAAAAGGTACTTGTCATAGCCGGACCGACAGCCAGCGGGAAAACCGCTTTTTCCGTCCGGGCGGCCGAACGGTTTCACAGTGAGATCATCAGCGGTGATTCCATCCAGGTTTACCGGGGACTGGATATCGGTTCCGGCAAGGTAACCCCGCAGGAAACGCACGGCATCGTGCATCATCTGATCGATATCCGGGATCCGCAGGAACCGTATTCCGTGGCGGATTTCCAGGCCATGGCGCGGGAACTGATCGACCGGCATGATTTTTCCATCATTGCCGGCGGCACCGGCCTGTATCTGAAAGCGTGTCTTTATGATTATGTCTTCCCGCAGGACAGCAGCGGGGACCCGGTTGAGGCGGAACTGGAACAGCTCAGCAATGAACAGCTCTATGCCCTGCTGCAGCAGACAGATCCGGTGCAGGCAGGAAAAATCCATCAGAACAACCGGCGGCGGCTGCTCAGGAGTCTGACAATCCAGAATCGGACCGGGCGCACCCAGAGTGCGCAGGAAGCGGAACAGGCGCATATGCCGCTCTATGATATTTTCATTGCCGGCTGCACGATGCCCCGGGAGGTGCTGTATGAACGCATTAACCGGCGGGTGGATGGCATGTTCGAAGCCGGTCTGGAAGCGGAAGTGCGGGGCCTGCTGGACGCCGGGGTCAGTTTTGATGATCCGGGCATGCAGGGCATCGGTTACCGGGAATTCCGGGCTTACATGGCCGGGGCCTGTACGATTGACGAAGTCCGTGAGGAAATCAAGAAACACAGCCGGCAGTATGCCAAGCGTCAGTATACCTGGCTGAATCACCAGATGCCGGTGCACTGGTTTCAGGTACTGGAAGAAAAGGAACAGCAGCGCATGCTGGAGGAGATCGCGGTATGGAAGGAAGAGAACTCGAACGGGTAGAACTCCTGCTGGGCAGAAAAGAAACGGCCTGGCTGAAGGAGCGGACAGTGTTTGTGGCCGGGGTCGGCGGGGTTGGTTCCTATGCCGTGGAGGGCCTGGCCCGGACCGGGATCGGTCATCTGATCCTGGTGGACAAGGATACCGTTGACATTACCAATCTCAACCGGCAGATCATGGCTACCCACCCGACAGTCGGCCAGGGCAAGTGCGGGGCAATGAAGGAACGGATTCATTCATATAATCCGGATTGTGCGGTGGAATGCCTGGAACAGATGGTCGACGCGGCCTGTCTGGAACGGATTGCGGACGCGGATTTCGCCGTGGATGCGATCGATACTGTATCGGCCAAACTGGATTTCATTGAAGCCTGTCACCGGTACGGGGTGCCGTTTGTGTCATCACTGGGCATGGGCAACCGGCTGGATCCTTCCCAGGTGCATGTGACGGATCTGTTCAAAACCGAAGGGGACCCGCTGGCCCGCAGCGTGCGCTCGCAGGCCCGCAAGCGCGGTATTGACTATCCGGTGCCGGTGCTGTTCACAAAGGAAGTGCCCCTGATCCAGCATCAGGTGGTCAATCCGGACGGGGCGACCCGCAAAGACCGGATGCCGCCGGCCAGCACGATCTTCGTACCGGCGGCGGCCGGACTGCTGGCGGCGAGTTACTGCGTGCGGACGCTGCTGGCCCGCTTTGCGGCAGAGCAGTCAATTTGACTTTTGGTCAAAACACTATATCATGATATTGATCTGAGAAATCAGAGGGTAAAAAGGAGGTAATCTCAATGAGTGAATTCAATCGTTCAGATGCCTATACCGCTTATGGTGATACATTAAAAGACTATATCATGCGGGTGTTTTCCCGGATGGGCATGGGCCTGGCATTGACGGCCGGCACCGCATACGGGTGCTACCGCAGCCTGATGACCGGCGGATTCATGTACACCCTGCTGTTCCGGTATGACGCGTTTTCCTTTATGTTCTTCGGCTGCGCCATTGTGCAGATTGTGCTGTGCCTGATGCTGTCAATGCGGCTGACAAAGCTGCGGCCGGCAACGGCAACCGGTCTGTTCTACGGTTACGCGGTTATTACCGGCATCACCTTCAGTGTCCTGCCGCTGTCCTTTGGGGAAGCGACGGTCTTCGGCGCCTTTGTGTTCGCGGCGGTGCTGTTCGGGTGCTGCCTGGTCATCGGCCATACGACGACAGTGGATCTTTCCACCTACCAGGGCCTGCTGATCGGCGGCCTGGTGGGGCTGCTGGTCACTTCGCTGCTGTCATTCTTCATTCCGGTCTTCCGGGACAGCCTGCTGATCAACTATATCGGCATCATCCTGTTCCTGGCGCTGACCGCCTGGGATATGCAGCGGCTGAAGTCGTTCTACTATCAGTACGGCGGCACCGGTGATATGGAAGAAAACATCGCGGTATACGGTGCCTTCCAGCTGTATCTGGATTTCATCAATATCTTCCTGCGGGTCCTGCGCATTCTGGCCAGCCGCAACAGCCGCCGATAATCGGAAAAAGAAAAACCCGCGCAAGCGGGTTTTCTGATCGGGCGGAAACTTTGCCAGCAGGGGTCTTTCCTGCTATATTTTTTCTGAAGGAGAATCGATGCGGCTGGAAGAGTACGGATTCCGTGATTATTATCACAGCTATATGATTCTGGAAGCGGACTCGCTGACGGAGCAGCTGAAGGATGTCCTGCCCATCCGGGATGAGGACTGTTTTGTGCTGTGTTCGTGCTACGTGGCGGAAAACCGGCGGCTGACCTTCAATGTCCTGGCAGTCGGTGATGCGGCGGAGCACTGCCGGCGGGGCCTGCGGCGCAAAGCCATGCTGGGGCTCTATGAATACTGGCAGGTGCAGGAATGCGAAGTGCAGTTTATCGAACCGGATCTGACCATGGCCCGTAAGAACGCTCCCTGGCAGAAACAGCAGGAAGCCTGGACCGACGCGGAGCTCTGGTTTACCCGCATGGATCCGCGGCTGGATGCGGTGCGGGATCCGGTCTATCCGGACACGGTCATGACCGGGGTTCTGACAACCGCAGGCATTCAGGAATATCCGATGAATCTGGTGTCTTTCAACGGCCCATTCGCGGAGGGACGCCTGGCGGAGGAGCCGGACATGGTGCAGGGACTGCACAAGGGCGAACTGTTCCGGGCGCTGCCGTACCACACCGGGAAGGAAACCAGGCTGCTGACGGTCTTTGCCGGCAGTATGCTGTCGCAGGAAGACGAGGAAGCGCTGAAAGAACTGATCAGAACGGGGGATGAGGCTGGCTTCGGCTTCAGCACCCCGACCTTGAAGAACTAGGAGACAACATGAACGAAACAAAAACGGTGAAATACACCTGCCCGTACTGCGGCCGGGAATTTGAAGCGGATATCTGCGAAGCTGTCAACGCGGCCGACCGGGAACTGCGGGACCGGGTGGTCAGCGGCGATCTGTTCCGGGTGTCCTGCCCGCACTGCAAGAAGGACTTCATGATCCAGTACCCGCTGGTCTATATCGACAATGAGCACCGTTTCCTGCTGTGGCTGAGCACCCAGGATGCGGGTGAAATGCTGAAAGGCCTAACAAAGCCACTGACCGGACAGGGCTATGTCCTGCGGCGCTGTGAGACGCTGGCGGAGATGGCGGAGAAGATCCAGATCCTGGAAGACGGGGTCAGTGATGTCATGGTGGAACTGGCTAAATATGACTGTTTCATCGAATTCATTGACAACAAAAAAGGAAAAGCGGAGGATGTCACCTCCGTGGAATACCAGAAGACGGAAAACGATGTCATGAAAATCAACGTGCGTACGGATGACCGCGGCATGGCGTTCCTGATCCCGCTGCAGATGCTGGAGGAGGAAATGGCACAGAATCCGGAACGGTATGAAGTGGACAACGAAACGATCCCGGTCATCAACAGCGCCTGGATTACCAGCCTGTTCCTGCCGAGTGAAGGAACTGCCTGAAGAGGAGGAATCCTCTTTTTTTGCGGAAAAGAAAAACCGGGCTGTTACCCGATTATCTTCCAGAGGTAGTCATCCCCCAGCTGGGCTTTGATGGCATTGATCTGCCCGGTCAGTTCCGCCGGACACGGATCTGCCCAGCGGCCGACCTGTTCCGGCAGCAGCCTGGCCATTTTTTCTTCAAGGTCCCACCGCTCTTCAGTACTGAGTTCTTCACTCTGCAGACGGCCGGCTGTTTCCAGCAGTAGCCAGGAGTGCACCCGTCCGTACAGGCTCACCTGCCGCGGGGTCAGCATTGATGTGTCAATGCCGGCAGCCTTGCAGGTTTCCCGGAACATGTGGTAGAGGGCCCGGTGCGAATATTCCAGATGCCGGGCGGTCATGAAGAAGGACCGGCGGTCACGGTTGCGGCCGAGGGTGGGAATCTTTTCCCGCAGGCGGCGGCTGAAATCTTCGGTGAATTCAAAGATTTTCACGGATCCGTCAGAGTCCCTGCCCTGCAGAGAGAGCCGGCCGTCAGGCAGGGTCTGGAAGTGATTGACCTGCAAGTTCTGGATCTGGATCGGCGAGAAGCCGATGTGGATCATCATATCAAGGATCAGGGCGTCATTGGCCGGCAGTTCCGGCAGGACAGCCTGAAGCATTTCGATGGTTTCGGGACGGGCAAACATCTCCGGTACATACTGGGTCTTGTTCCGCAGTTCGCCCTTGATCAGCCGCCGGAACGGGTTGACATAGTCCGGGAACAGTTCCGGGTGGGCTTCCATCCGCGCGGCAATACTGCGGAGGGTTGCCTTATACCGGTGTGACGTACGCACACTCATGGAACCATCACTGACCCGCTGGTCCAGATAGTCAAAATATTCCTTCGCATCTGCCGCTGTCATGGTGGCTATATGATATTTTCCGCCCTCATACGCATGGAGCAGATTCAGCACTTTACGATAATCATTTACGGTTGACGGCCGCTTTTTCATGTCGGCCAGAAGCGTATTCCACTGGTAGTCATCCAGACCGGACGGCAGATGATTTTTCATAGGGCCTCCATTCTTTGTTGCTGTTTGATTCTGTTTAACAGTTATAACTTATCATAAAATGACTTGTCAATAAATAAAAATTGATATTCCAATATATGATATTTATCACATATTTTTCCATAATCCTGCCGTATTTCTGCGGCATGGCATTGGTACTATAATCATGCAGATGCAGATAAGATCTGCCCTGAACACTGCTCCCCCTTTAGCAGATGATTCAGATTCTATCCCCTATAAATGAAATGAAAAGGCCGGAAGGCCTTTTCACATTTTACCGGTCAGTTGACCAGGTCAGCGATGAATTTCGCGGCGAAGCGGATCATGGCTACCCGGCTTTGGCACAGCCCGTGGGTGGCCGGCAGGATCTTCACCCGGTGCACAGCCGTCGACCCCTCTTTCTTCAGGGTATCAAACAGCGGTTTGATCACTGTATCATATTTCAGCAGGGCATCATCGGAGCCGCAGATGCAGCAGATGTTCATGTTCTTCAGTTCCAGGGCTGCGTGGTCGAAGCGGTAGTCCGGCGCATGTTCGACGAGGTCTTTCTGCAGGGCTTCGGCCCCGTCGGTGTTCATGATCAGGCCTTCCTTCATGAGCGCCATGGTGGCTTTGGGATCCTGTTCCGCCAGCATGGCATTGTACGGAGCCAGCAGGATGATGCCTTTCAGCCATTTCAGTCTGCGGGCCGCGTTGACGCTGGTGTTGCCGCCCATGGAGTGCCCGGCCAGGAAGATCTTGTCCGGGTCTACATTATGTTTTGCGCAGAAGGCCTTGCCGTGGACGTGCCTGGCAACGGTAACAGCATCCTCGACACAGTTGGAGACGAGGTATTTGCCCTGGCTGCCCCAGGCCCCGCGGTGGTGGACGTTGACGCAGACACAGCCGGCCCGGCGCAGGCTGAACAGCAGGTCATCGTTCCGGCCGGTACCCGGAAAGCCGTGGAAGAAGATGACGCAGGGGCGGGGTTCGGTGTAGCTGCCGTCCGGCCACATGATTTCACCATAGACATGATCCCCGTTCACCTTGACGTCCAGGGCTGTATAATCGGCAAAGGCCTGCCCGTCCTTGTGCGGGGTGTCCCGGAACAGATATTCGGGACGGAAACACTTATTGTTCATTTCGATTCCTCCGTTGTTCTGCCTACATTATAGCGGCTGCGGGTGTTTTCAATGCGAAGAAAAGAAGGCAGAAGCCGGTGACATGATAAAATAACAGTGACCTGCTGCCGTATGGCAGTGCAGGAGGACACAACATGAACCTGACAGAACTGAACCAACTGAAGCCGTATCTTGACGGCCTGCTGGCAGACGGCCTGGTGCCGGCGCTTTCCTTATGCGTAGTCCGGCATGACGATACGTGGATTTATCACGGCGGCGTGAAGGATCTGGATACGCAGGAGCCCAACCGCCGGGATACGCTGTTTGACCTGGCTTCCCTGACCAAGGTGATCGCCACAACCAGCAGTATCCTGCAGCTGCGGGACGAAGGTTATCTGCGCCTGCAGGACCCGCTTTGCCGGTATCTGCCCGGCTGTACGGTCAACGCCACAATTAAAGAGTGCCTGCTGCACGCAACCGGGTGCCAGGCCGGGAAGATCGATTATCGTTATATGAATGAACAGCAGCTGCGGGAAGCTGTGCTGCATCATCCCCAGGTGGCTGAACTGATCGGACAGCCGGTCTACTCGGATGTCAATTTTATCCTGCTGGGCTGGGTGGTGGAACAGGCATCGCCGTATCACAGTCTGCGCCGGCATGTGGAAGCGCGCATCCTGCAGCCGTTGCACATGCGGGATACCGGCTATTGCCCGGCGGATACGGAACGCTGCTGCGCGTATGAGAAAACGGCGGATGACGGCACGATCCGCGGCCGGGTTCATGACGGCAAGGCATTCCGGCTGGGCGGGGTATGCGGTCATGCCGGACTGTTTTCCACCGTGGATGACATTGCCCTGTTCCTGCACGCGTTTCTGCGGGAGGATCCCGTACTGCTGCAGCCGGAAACGTTCCGCGAATTGTATGAGCCGCATATTTCAACCCCGCAGCGTGTCCGTACTTACGGATGGATCCTGCGCGATGTTGACCGGCCGGTGCCGAAACGAGCCTCCGGCAGAACGCTCTTTCATACCGGCTTTACCGGCAATTACCTCTATATAGATAAAGAACGGGATACCGGTATCGGTGTCCTGTCCAACCGCATTCATCCGGACCGCCGGAACCGGCGGATCATCGAACAGCTGCAGGACATCTACGATCATATTGATGCATGCCTGGAATAACAGGGACAGAGAGGAGAAATTCATGAAGATCTTTGCAGAAAAAGGCTACACCAACACCCCCGAAGTCGTTGCCATCGTCAAGGAATACGTCAAGGAACATCCCTATATCCACAACATTGTCATGGCTTCCAAAACGGGCTATACCATCGATATGTTCCTGGAGGCATTCGCAGCTGAGAACATCGATGTGAACTTCACGATTGTCACGCACTGCTATGGTGACCTGGGGCCCGGGCAGTGTGAAATGACCCCGGAAAAGCGGCAGGAACTGCAGGGCAAAGGCGTCCGGGTCATTACCGCAACCCATGCGCTGTCCGGGGCTGAACGGGGTATTGTCAATCACTTCGGCGGCGGCTGGACCCCGGCAATCCTGATGGCAGATACGCTGAAGATGCTGGGCCAGGGCATGAAGGTCGGAGTGGAAATCTCCCTGATGGCCATGGACAACGGTGCAGTTCCGTACGGTGAAGAGATCATTGCCATCGGCGGCTGCGGCCATGGCGCAGACTATGCGATTACACTGATTCCGGGCCACTCCAACAATCTCTTCGAGACAAAGGTGATTGATATTCTCTGCAAGCCGAGAATCTCCTGAGTAATTGCTGAATTTATGCCGGAACTGCGCTATATTAAAGATGAAGGGAGATCTTGATATGGATAACAGAGTGGTTGTATTTATTGATCCTGAGAAAAACCTTTTCCCGGACAAGGAAGCCGCAGGTATTCTGAACGAAATCTTCACGGACAACGGCTATGAGACACTGGTCTTCGACGGAAAGACATATTATGTTTCCCGCCGTGATGTGGATGTGCAGAATGTCAATTACATCATTGAGCTGATTGAACAGCGGATCAGCGGCCTGCACCTGGAGCACTACAAAGTGTGGGAACTGGTACCGGTTGAACCGGCTGAATAAACAGAACAGCAGGATCCTCACCAGAGCCGCGGCATAGGCCGCGGTTTTTATGATATTCTGAAGACAGCAAAACACAGGAGGTATCACATGTACTACAGACATCATCCGGTTTTCCCGAAGGGGTTCATGTGGGGTGCGTCCACCGCTGCCTGGCAGACCGAAGGAGCCATCGAGGAAGACGGCAAAACCCTGACTATCATTGACCTGAACAGCCGTACCAAGGTGCCTTACGCGGACGATTCGATCGCTTCGGATCATTATCATCATTTCCGCGAGGATGTGGCCCTGATGAAGGAGTGCGGCTTCACATCATACCGCTTCTCGCTGGCCTGGGCCCGGATTTTCCCGCATGCGGACCGGGTGATCAACGAGAAGGGCGTGGCATTCTACAATGCGCTGATTGATGAACTGACAGCCGCCGGCATTACGCCGATTGTTACGCTGTACCACTATGACATGCCCTGCTGGGTGGATGAGGAATACGGCGGCTGGTGGGACCGGCGGGTCATCGATGAGTTTGAGTTCTATGCCCGAACCTGTTTCCGGCTGTTCGGCGACCGGGTCAAGTACTGGCTGAGCATCAATGAACAGAATATGCAGATCTGCTACGGCAACTGGCTGGGCCTCGACAAGAACTGCAGCGACTGGTTCAGGGACAAGTGGAAGATGAACCACATCATGAATCTGTGCCATGCCAAAGCGGTCATCGCCTGCCACGAGATGGTGGAAGGCGGCAAAATCGGACCGGTGCCGGGTTATGTGCCGATTTATCCGGAATCCTGCCGGCCCATGGACCAGATCGCGGCCATGAACGCCGAGGAATTCACTGAGAAAATCTGGAATGACCTGTATGTCTTCCATGACTATAGTCCGTTTGTGCGCAACTACTGGAAAGAACATGATATCGATCCGGATATCCGTCCGGGTGACATGGAACTCATACAGCAGGCGAAGATCGACTTCTTTGCCGTGAACTGCTACCGCTCCAACGTCGGCAAAGATGCCCGCCCGGAGGAATCCTTCCGGGCCCAGGAACTCAACAAGTCCGGAGAGAAGGGCAACTTCATCTATCCGATTTTTCCGGGAGAGTATGCCCTGGCCCCGAATCCGTATGTGGAAACGACAGACTGGGACTGGGAGATTGATCCGGTGGCACTGCGCTATTCCCTGCGGTATCTCTGGGATCATTACCGCCTGCCGATGATGATCACTGAAAACGGGTTTGCGGCGCATGAGGATATCGGGCCGGACGGTAAAATCCACGATCAGGGCAGAATCGATTTTCTGCGGGACCAGATCTACAATGTCGGCCTGGCAATCGCAGACGGCTGTGACGTGATCGGCTATAATCCGTGGAGCTTCGTGGACCTGCTTTCCACCGGCAACGGTATGGCCAAGCGCTATGGGCTGGTCTTCGTCAACACCACCGACGATGATGTCCGGGATCTGCGGCGGATTCCGAAGGATTCCTTCTACTGGTATTCGAAACTGATCCGTTCCAACGGCCAGGACTGGGGCTGTGACATGTCCGGCTGGCTGGACAAGCAATGAATAACTATGACGATGTGATGGCGCCGGTGGCGGGAAAAGTCATCCCGCTCAGCGCAGTCAATGACCCGATGTTTGCCCGGGAGATGCTCGGGGCCGGCTTCGCGGTCCTGCCGGAGGATGATGTGATCGTCTCACCGGTGGCCGGGACACTGCGGGTGGTATTCCCTTCCCGGCATGTGTTCGGGGTGGAGACGGAACATGGCCTCAAGGTGCTGGTGCATATCGGCATTGATACGGTCAAAGCCGGCGGGGCGGGGTTTACCCAGCTGGCGGAAACCGGCGCATATCTCAGACGCGGGGAGCCGGTGATCCGCATAGACCGGACGGCCCTGGCTGCTTATGACCTGACCGTAGCCTGTACCTTTCCCGGCAGTTCCCTGCTGGAGTTCCATGAAACAGAGGAAGACGGCCTGCTGATGAAAGTCGGCCGGAAGGCAGAATGATGCCGGACCCGGAGAGATCCGGGTTTTATCTTATATATTCCTATGTAAAATATGTCCCGGCAGTGATAGAATTCATTCATTGACAGCAGGGGAGGAAGAGAATGAACACAAGAAAGGGTGTACTGGCAGTTATCGGGGCGAGCTGTCTGTACGGTGTCCTGCCCATATTTTCCAAAGCGATCCTCAACGAAGGCATGAACACCAACGCGCTGGTTTTCAACCGTTTCATGTTTACCATGCTGTTTTCCCTGCTGATCCTCAAAGTGCTGCGTATTGACATGCGTGTGACCAGGCGGCAGCTGGTCGAACTGGTGCTGGCATCCCTGATCGGCTATGGCCTGACAGCCTCCCTGCTGACCCTGGCATATTCGCTGATCCCGGTGGGGCTGGCCACGATGTTCCATTTTACCAATCCGCTGTTTGTAACCCTGGCCATGATTGTAATCTTCAGGGAAAAGGCAACCCTGTTCAAAGGCATATCGATGGTCTGCGCCGTCGCGGGACTGATCCTGATGGCGGACTTCTCGAGCCTGGCACCGCTCGGGGTTCTGCTGGCCGTCATGTCCGGCATCACCTATGCCTCCTATGTGATCGCAAACAAGAAATGCAGTTTCGCTTCCCTGAACCAGTTTGTGATTGTCTTCTATGTCGGGCTGGTCAACTGGATTTTCTTTGGTATCCGCAATGCCCTGACGCATGATCTCACCCTGCCGCCGACATTCAGGGCCTGGGTGTACATGGTCATTCTGGCCCTGTTCTGCACCATCGGGGCACTGTTCCTTCTGACCTACGGCATCCGTACACTGGGGGCCTCCACGGCCTCGGTGCTGAACATGCTGGAGCCGGTGGTCAGCCTGCTTGCCGGTATTGTTGTCTATCATGAAGCAGTGAGTTTCAAAAGCCTGCTGGGATGCCTGTTCATTGTCATCAGCGGCATTGTCGTCGTCATGGATAAAAAGACGGATACAGAGCCGGAGTCATGAGCGGGAGGCTTCTTAAAAAGCAGTGAATGCGGTAAAATAATATCTGCATGGAATTTGGAGTAATTATATGGAAAATATCAGAGTAATATATCTGGCCATCGCGGCAATCATCGTCATGGCGGTGATCATTGCGAGGGACCAGAAGAAAAAATACGATGACCTGAAAGGTTTCATAGAGAGATCAGGCAAGCATTTTGAAGTAATTGAATGTTCGCAGAACTGGCTGCTGCAGAACGCCTGGATTATCGGTCTGTGTGTAGTTCTGGCGGTTTATATCGGGCTGGTGCCGAGCAGTGTCGGCGGTCCGTCGGAGGCCCTGTATTATATCCTCGCAGCCGGATTAATGGGAGCGGTGGGGCTTGGCTATCTGCTCAGTGAAAAGACATTCCAGAATCTTTATGTCAGCCGGGAATCGTTCTATCACAGCGGCAAATCCTACCGGTTCACCAGTGTCAGGGACATTGTGCCGGACCGCAGGGCCTACAAGGTGCACATGATGAACGGTGAAACGCTGAGCGTCAGCCGGGACAAGGCCATGGCGATCCAGGCGCAGGTTGACCGTAAGCCCAGGAAAATCAAATAAGTATTACAGACTGCATATGCATGAACGGCTCCCGTTTCAGGGGGTCGTTTTTATATGTTGTCAGCACTGGCCGGACACCTGCTTTCCGGCGTTGTTTCCGGAGTTCGGCTGATGCGTAAAACCGCGCGGGGGTACTGTGGTTTTTGTTTTGCGGCAGGCAGATTATGGTTATATCCTGTGGTATGATTAAACTGCGGCACAGCTGTCCGTCTGAGGGAAAGAACGGACGGCAGACGCAGGCATACAGACAGTAAAGAATCGAACAATAACAACATTCGAAAGAAGGACAAAGATGAAAATCAAAGCGGTATTTCTTGATTTTGATGATACCCTCGGCAACCGGGAGTACTATGCGAACCAGCAGTACCGGGAACTGGTGCACAGCTGTGCCGGCATGATGGACCTGGTGGAAGAAGAGGCGGTTGTACAGGACTGTATACTCTGGGATCAGCACGGCACCCAGCCCAAGGAATATGTAAGGGCCATGCTGGAACAGAAGTACGGCATCCGGCTGCCGATGGAGAACCTGACCGCCTGGTGGCAGGAGCGTGAATGGCAGAAAACCGTACTGTATCCGGGGGTCGAAGACACACTGCACCAGCTGATCGCCTCCGGTTACCGGCTGGGCATCATATCAAACGGCAGCGGATCTGTCCAGCGGCGCAAGCTGGAAAAGACCGGCATCATCGACTGTTTTGATGATGTGATTGTCAGCGGGGACTACGGCATGCGCAAGCCGGACCCGAAACTGTTTTTGCTGGCCGCGAGTCGGATGAACGTACAGCCGGAGGAAAGCGTCATGGCCGGGGATATCTATTCCATGGATGTCATCGGGGCATACCGGGCCGGCATGCATGTGGTCTGGATCTCCCGGCACGGATACCAGGGGGCACCAATACCGGCCCTGCGGTCGGTGACGGAACTGCCGGAAGCCCTGGAAAAACTGGAAGCGGGGCTGTACTGATTTATGAGCGGGAAACAGGTTAAACGGATCGTCCGTATGGAAGATATTGCGGATCAGGCCCGGCAGGCAGTGGATGCATTGACGGCCGCAGCGGAACAGTACAGAGCCATTCAGAAGGGTCTGGCAGAACTCGAGTCATATTACAGCAGTCCAGCCTGGAAAGAAGATTTCCAGGCATCGGAAGAAGGCCGGTTGCCGGCCGATCTGAAATGCGGGGTGCTGGCCGAGGATACAGTTTACGACCTGCTCAGTGAACGGGATGAACTGATGCGGGAACTGGAACAGCTGACAGCGGAAGAAAACGGCTGAAGCGCCGTAAAAAATAGCGGAGGTAGGAATGAAAATCGGAGTTTACTATGTAGAATCAACGAACGTTGACAGTGTCAACATCAATCAGTACAACCAGGATCTGGTCAAAACGCTCGGTGAGATGACCGGACATGAAATCGGCTTCACCGATCTGGAACACGCAAAGGACGCGGATCTCCTGCTGGTATTTATCGGCGGCGGCGGAACGGAAGGGCGCTTCAAGGCCGTCCTGGACCAACTGCCGAAACCGGTCTTCCTGATGACCACCGGGTACAACAATTCCCTGGCGGCGTCCATGGAAATCCTGTCCTATCTGCAGCAGCAGAACATCAAAGGCGAAATCATCCACGGATCGACGGAAAAGATGGCGGCCCGCATCAGCACCCTGGCCACAGTCTTTGCGGCGAAGAAGAAGATCAGCGGCATGCGCCTGGGTTCGGTCGGCAGGCCGAGTGACTGGCTGATCTCCTCGGATGTGGACGCTGCCCTGAGCAAGGAAAGAAACGGCATTGAACTCGTTGATATTTCCATGGAAGAATTCTTTGCGGAAATCGCGAAGAAGGAATACGAAGACAATGTCTGGACAAAGATGGTCAAGGAAAAGAACTGGCATCCGAAGGATACCGAGCTCTGCTGTGAGATTTACGGAGCCCTGCGGCGGCTGGTCGACAAGTATCAGCTGGACGGCGTGACGGTCCGCTGCTTCGACCTGCTTGGCCCCATCAAGGGCACAGGCTGCCTGGCCCTGGCTGTCCTGAACGCCCAGGGTATCTATGCCGGCTGTGAAGGTGATATGCCGAGCCTGATCTCCATGGCTGTGCTCGGAGAACTGAGCGGCAAGCCGGTCTTCATGGCCAACCCGTCCCGAATCCTCTCCGACAGCAACGAGATCATCTTCGCGCACTGCACCCTGCCGCTGAACATGCCGACGGAGATCGAACTGATGACCCACTTCGAGTCGGGTCTCGGCGTAGCGTTCCGGGGCAGAATTCCGGAAGGACCGTGCACGATCTTCAAGACATCCGGCCTGCTGGACCGTTACTTTGTCAAAGCCGGCACACTGGCGGAGAACCTGTGCGAGACCAACCTGTGCCGGACCCAGATCCGCATCGGGCTTGCGGAAGAAGATCTTAATTACTTCCTGACAAAGTCCATCGGCAATCACCATATGATCGTCACCGGTGATTACGAGGAACTGGTCAAGGAATTCTATAAGTGGCTGTAAGGACTGCCGGGAGCACAAAAGAAAAGATTGTGAAGCACAGACTTCGCAATCTTTTTTACTGCCCGGTGTTCTTTTCGAGTTCTTCCTTGGCTTTCCGGGCCCGCGCTGCGGCATTGGCCTGATCAATTTCATCCTGCGGCAGGATCGCCGTAATGTGCTTCAGGGTTTCCCGGAAGGTGGCGAGGGTTTTCTTCAGCCGGGCGCGCATGTCGACAATTGCCCGGTAGTTGCCGGCGGTTTCCATTTTTACAGCATCCTGCACAATCTTCAGCAGGGCCGGCAGGTACATGTCATACAGCCGTATGAGCTCCTTTTCCCCGCTGTCGAACAGGTACTGCACATCGCGCAGTTCCCGCAGCCGGTCAATGGTCATGCCCAGGGCTTCCTGCAGGGATTCGTCCCGCAGCTCGAGCCGGACCTGCTCAAAGGCCGCAATAAATGATGCGGCTTTGTTCATCCGCTCTTCTTTTGCCTGTTCAGCTGTGATCATGGTGCTCATGAATTCATTATAAGGCAGACAGACACAGCGGAAAAACCGTATCTTTTCATAATGAATGCTATAATATGTGGGCCTGCAAGGAGGATCCATGCCGAAGACCTATACACCGATGATGCAGCACTATCTTTCCATCAAGGAACAATACCCTGACGCAATTGTTTTCTATCGTCTGGGAGACTTCTATGAGATGTTTTTTGATGATGCGAAGACCGCCAGCCGGGAACTGGATCTTGTCCTGACGGGGAAGAATGCCGGGGTGGAGGAACGGGTGCCGATGTGCGGGGTGCCGCACCATGCGGTAACCGGGTATGTGCAGCGGCTGGTGCAGCGCGGCTACAAGATCGCGATTGTCGAGCAGATGCAGGATCCTAAGGAAGCCCAGGGCCTGGTGGAGCGTGATGTCGTGCGGGTCATTACCCCCGGTACGGTCATGGCGGAAATCTCCGATGAGAAAGAGAGTGTCTATCTGGCTGCCATAGAAGACTATAAATACGGCTATGCCCTGGCGGTGGCCGAGATGAGCACCGGGGAGACGTTCCTTGAGGAAATCTCCCATGATACGTCTGCCCTGACGCAGGCAATTCTGAAAAACAATATTAAGGAGGCAGTACTGGCCTCTTCGTTTGATGAGCGCCTGGTGAAGGTGCTGCGGGAACTGCAGGTGGTGATCTCCTGGTGTGATGAAACGGCCATCAGGGATACCTATGAACCCCTGATGGAGAATATTGTCCGCGACCATGACCGGACAGCCTGCGGGCGGATGCTGCAGTATCTGGAGGCGACCCAGAAACACCTGCTGGGGCACCTGCAGGTATGCACAGTCCGCAATGAAGACGAGATTCTGTATATGGATTTTGCGACCCGGCAGAATCTGGAACTGACTTCTTCCCTGAACCGGCAGAACAAGCAGGAGACCCTGTGGTCATTTCTGGACTGCTGCCGGAGCGCGATGGGGTCCCGGCTGCTGAAACGGTGGATCGAGCAGCCGCTGGTCAACCGGGAACTGATTCTGCAGCGGCAGCGCCGGCTGGCCTGGCTGATGAAGAACTTCATGAACCGCAGCGACCTGCGCGATCATCTGGGCCGGATCTATGACCTGCAGCGGCTGATTGCCCGCTGCGCGATGAACACGGCCTCGCCCGTTGACTGTCAGCGCCTGAGCAGAACCCTGCTGGAAGTGCCGGGGATCCTCGCCGCTGTTCAGAGTGAGGAATTCGGGGTCTATGCATCCCTGGATCCGTTGACGGGATTGTCGGACCAGCTGAAGGATGCGTTTGTGGACACCCCGCCGGCTGTCCTGTCCGACGGGGGCATTTTCCGGGACGGATACAATGCCGAACTGGACGAAGCGCGCGCCATCCAGCGCAACGGCCGCAGGTTTATTGCGGACCTGGAAGCGAAGGAACGCGAACGGACCGGCATCAAGACCCTGAAGATCGGCTACAACAAGGTCTTCGGCTATTATATTGAAATATCCAAGGCGGCGGCCCAGCAGGTGCAGGAAGACTGGGGCTATGTGCGCAAGCAGACCCTGGTCAACAATGAACGGTTCATCTCGCCGGAACTCAAGGAGAAGGAAGACCTGATCCTGCATGCCGAGGAGAATGCCATCCGGCTGGAAAAACAGCTGTTCGCGGGCCTGCTGGTCACGATCCGAGGCTACCTGCCGAAGCTGCAGAAGCTGGCCCTGGCCCTGGCGGAAATCGACTGCATCGCGGCCCTGGCGGAAGACTCGGCGAAGTATGGTTATGTGTGCCCGGAATTCACGGAGGATGAGCTGGATATCCGCAGCGGCCGGCATCCGATTCTCGATGAGAAAATGAAGGATCCCCGCTATGTGGCCAACAGCCTGCACATGGATGAAAACAGCCGGATCCTGCTGATTACCGGTCCGAACATGGGCGGTAAATCCACGTATATGCGGCAGGCGGCGCTGCTGGTGATCATGGCCCAGATCGGCTGCTATGTACCGGCGAAATCATGCCGGATGCCGCTGTTTGACAAGATTTTCACCCGCATCGGTGCCAGTGATGACATCCTCGGGGGACAGTCGACTTTCATGGTGGAAATGAATGAAGCCAACCGGGCCCTGCAGGAAGCGACCAGCCGGTCACTGATCCTGTTTGATGAAATCGGCCGGGGCACCTCCACCTATGACGGCATGGCGCTGGCCCAGGCGATGATCGAATATATTGCCTCCTGCATCCATGCCCGTACGCTGTTCAGCACGCATTATCACGAACTTACCTCGATCACCGATACGGTGGAGGGCATCCGCAACGTCCATGTGGCTGTGAAGGAAGACAACAACGAAGTCACCTTCCTGTACCGGATCAAGGACGGCAGCGCGGACCGTTCCTACGGCATCAATGTAGCCCGTCTGGCCGGTCTGCCGGAGGCGGTGCTGACACGTGCAGCTTCCCTGCAGAAGGAACTGGAATCCCGCCGGCGGGTAGTGCAGCAGAGTTATCAGCTGATTGAGATGAAAAAGGAAGATCCCGTGGCGGACAGTATCCTGGGCAAGCTCAGGGCGGTTTCCCCGGATGATCTTTCCCCGCGGGAAGCCTGGCAGATGCTGGCCGACCTGGCTGCGGAAGCCGGCAGAAAGGAGTCGTAATGGAACAGGATAAACTGATTATCCGGGGTGCCCGGGAAAATAACCTGAAGAACATTTCCCTGGACATCCCGCGCAATAAACTGGTTGTCATGACCGGCCTGTCCGGCAGCGGCAAGACCTCCCTGGCTTTTGACACAATTTACGCTGAGGGCCAGAGAAGATATGTGGAGTCTCTGAGTGCCTACGCCCGGCAGTTCCTGGGCGGGGTGGACAAGCCGAATGTCGAACTGATTGAAGGCCTGTCCCCGGCGATCTCCATTGACCAGAAGACTACGTCCAACAACCCCCGTTCCACGGTCGGCACCGTCACGGAAATCTATGATTACCTGCGGCTTCTGTATGCCCGTACGGGTGTGCCGTACTGTCCGAACCACAATATCCCGATCACCGGGCAGACAATCACGGAAATGGTCACTGCCGTCATGGCCTGGCCGGAAGGCTCCCGCCTGACCATCATGGCCCCGATCATCCGCAACAAGAAAGGCGCCTACAAGGACACCTTTGAGAAGCTGCGGCGGGACGGGTATGTCCGCGTCCGGGTGGACGGCGAGGTAAAGATGCTTGAGGACGAGATCGAACTCGACAAGAACCGCAAGCATGATATCGATGTGGTCGTGGACCGGATTATCCTGCGGGAGGAATCCCGGGGCCGGCTGCACGATTCGCTGGAAACAGCCCTGAGCCTGGCCAACGGCATGGCCGTTGTCATGACCGGGGATAAGGAAGAACTCTTCTCCAGCAACTACGCCTGCCGGATCTGCGGGTTCTCGGTGCCGAAACTGGAACCGCGGCTGTTCTCGTTCAACGCGCCGCTGGGGGCCTGCGATGTGTGCCACGGCCTCGGCATCACCGAGGAAGTGGATCTGGATTCCCTGATCCCGGATCCGTCGAAATCCATCCGGCAGGGCGGCATCCGTTATTATAAGAACATCGTCGATACCGAGAATATCGAGTGGCAGACCTTTGCGACCCTGTGCAAGGCCTACAAGGTGGACCTTGACAAGCCGCTGAAGGATCTCACGAAGACCCAGATGCATGCTATTCTGTACGGCAGTGACCGGCCGATCGCCTACTCGATTACCTCTTCCGGCGGAAACAAGTACACGCGCAATGACTATATCGAGGGCGTCAAGTCACTGATTGAAAGACGGTATGTCGAAACAACCAGCTCAATGTCCAAGGAATGGTACCATTCCTTCATGTTTGAGAGTCCCTGTCCGAAGTGCGGCGGCCGGCGGCTGAATGAGCAGGCCCTGAGCGTACGGGTCGGGGACAGGAATATCCACGGCTTCACCCAGATGTCGGTTGTGCAGGCCCTGGACTGGATCGATCATCTGGAACTGACGGAAACACAGGCCCAGATCGCCGATATGGTGCTCAAGGAAATCCGCAGCCGCCTGCAGTTCCTCAAGGATGTCGGCCTGGAATATCTGACCCTGGACCGGCTGGCCGGTACACTGTCCGGCGGCGAGGCCCAGCGGATCCGGCTGGCCACCCAGATCGGCTCGCATCTGTCCGGTGTGCTTTATGTGCTGGATGAGCCGAGTATCGGCCTGCATCAGCGGGACAATGCCCGGCTGATCCGGACTCTGCAGAACATGCGGGATCTGGGTAATTCGCTGATTGTCGTCGAGCACGATGAGGAAACGATGATGTCAGCCGACTGGATCGTCGATATCGGTCCGGGCGCCGGCATTCACGGCGGCGAAGTCATCGCCAACGGTCCGCCGGAAGAAGTCATGGCCACGGCAAACTCCATTACCGGCCAGTATCTTTCCGGCAAGCAGCTGATCCCGCTGCCGGCTGAGCGGCGCAAAGGCAACGGCCACAGCGTCGACATCACCGGGGCAGAGGAGCACAACCTCAAGAAGATCAATGTGAAATTCCCGCTGGGCAAACTGGTGCTGGTCACCGGGGTGTCCGGGTCGGGCAAGAGCACGCTGGTCAACGAAGTGTTCATGAAGGCGGTCCAGCAGAACCTCGGCCGGGCCAAGGTAAAGCCCGGCAAGTTCAAAAAGATCAAGGGCCTGGAAAACCTCGACAAACTCGTGCAGATCGACCAGGATCCCATCGGCCGGACCCCGCGGTCCAATCCGGCCACCTATACCGGGGTCTTCGATGATATCCGTGATGTGTTCGCGGCGACGCCGGAAGCGAAGCTGCGCGGCTATGACAAGGGACGCTTCTCCTTCAACGTCAAGGGCGGGCGCTGCGAAGCCTGCCAGGGTGACGGTGTCAAGGTGATCTCCATGAACTTCCTGCCGGATGTATATGTACCTTGTGAGGTATGCCACGGCCGGCGGTACAACGAGGAAACCCTGCAGTGCACCTTCAAGGGCAAAAATATCTATGATGTCCTGGAAATGACGGTGGAGGAAGCGCTCGGCTTCTTTGCCAACCAGCCGAAGATCCGCACGAAACTGCAGACGCTCTACGATGTCGGCCTGGGCTATCTGAAACTGGGCCAGTCATCCACCACACTGTCCGGCGGCGAAGCCCAGCGGGTCAAGCTGGCCAGTGAGCTGCAGAAGCGGCCGACCGGCAAGACAGTCTATATCCTCGATGAACCGACCACGGGCCTGCACACCGATGATGTCAAGCGGCTGATTGCGGTGCTGCAGCGGATTGTCGACTCCGGCAATACCGTGATCGTCATTGAACATAACCTGGATGTCATCAAGTGCGCGGACTGGATCATTGATCTGGGTCCGGAAGGCGGCGATGCCGGCGGCCAGGTCATTGCCGTAGGCACTCCTGAACAGATTGCGGCCCATCCGGACTCCTGGACCGGCCAGTATCTGAAGAAAGCCCTTGCCTGGACCAGGGCCCATACCAAAGCAGAAGACGGAGGAACAACATGCCGGGATTGAAACTGAACAAGAATGTCACCGTCCGGGAGATTGCCCGGTACTTCAACCTGCGCCAGATGACCGGGGATGACAGTTCCCTGGACCGGATCGTCACTGAACCGGATATTAACCGTCCGGGCTTTGAACTGTCCGGTTATGTGCGCCGGTCCGACCCGCAGCGTATCGTCATCCTGGGCAATAAGGAAAGTGAATACATCAAGCTGATGGCCCGGAATGTGCAGCGGCCGCGGTTCATGTCACTGCTCAACCTGGAAACGCCGATGATCATCATCTCGAATGACAATCCCCTGCCGGAAATCCTGAAGGAAGTGGCGGAAGAAAACAATTTTCCGGTTTTCATGACACCGGTGGAAACAGCCCGGATCATGGTGGACCTGATTTCCTTCCTGGATGAAGCCCTGGCTGAAGAGGATACGGTGCACGGGGTGTTTGTGGTTGTCTATGACAAGGGTGTCCTGCTGACCGGGGACAGCGGTATCGGCAAGTCCGAAACAGCGCTGGAACTGATCCGCAGCGGCCACAGTCTCGTGGCGGATGACCGGGTGGATATCCTGCGGGTGCACAACACCCTGAAGGGCACAGCCCCGGAACTGCTGCGGGGGATGCTGGAAGTGCGTGGCATCGGCATTATTGACGTGGTCCGCATGTACGGTGCCACCAGTGTGATCCGCCGGCACAATATCGATATGGTGGTGCACCTGACCCCGTATGATGAAAACCGGGACTATGACCGTCTCGGGGACCTGCCGACGGTGTATACCGAACTGCTGGATGTCCGGATTCCGACCATTGAGCTGCCGGTCAGCCCGGGCCGTTCGACCAGCGTCCTGGTGGAGTCGGCTGTCATGAACTTCATCCTGCAGGAAGCAGGCTACAACTCCTCGGCCATGTTCAAGGAACGTATCCGGACGCACCTGATCCAGATCAACGAAGAAAACCAGAAGGGGGAAAAACGATGATTAAGGCCGTGCTGTTTGACTATGACGGCACCTTGATGGATACCGAGCCGGTCATCATCGCTTCCTATATGGAACTGTTCCGCCGCTACCGCAGACCGGAAGATTTTACCCCGGAGCTGCAGGTGGAGGTGCTGGGACCGTCCCTGGATGTGGAAATGAAGAAGTTCTTTCCGGAACTGGATGTAGAGCAGTTGAAGGCAGAGTACCGGGATTATCAGAATGAACATATCCGGGAGCTGATCAAACCGTTCCCCGGCTGTATTGAACTGCTGGAAGCCCTGCAGGCAAAAGATGTCCGCTGCGGCCTGGTTTCCACCCGGAGGACCGACTCCATGGAACTGCATCTGCAGATGTTCGGCATGACGCAGTATTTCCAGACCATCATCGGCACCGACAAAGTCGCAAACAACAAGCCGGATCCGGAAGGTATTTTCAAGGGCATGGATGAACTGGAAGTTTCCCGGGAAGAGTGCATGTATGTCGGGGACAGTGCCAGTGATATCATGGCCGGACACCTGGCCGGAGTGCTGACGGCCGGCATCATCACCAATGAAAACAAGCGCCTGGCGGTGGAGACAGCCGGTCCGGATTACATGCTGGATGAGCTCATATCACTTGTCAGCCTGATTGATATGCTATAGTTAAAATACAGAAAGAGAAGGTAAATAATATGGCATTACTGAAATTCCACGACGGTTTCAACGGCACATACGAAGTCGGCGGCCAGACACTGAATATCGGTAAAGAAGGTATTCATCCGTATGACATGACTTACGGTGCTGTCGCTTCCTGCATGTATGCGACATTCCTGGATCATACCAATGAGAAGGGCCTTAAGGTCGGTGATGTTGAAATCTACATCGACGGCCGCAAGCGCAAGGAAATCCCGACAACCCTGGAGTATGTCAATATCCTGATGCGGGTCGGCGGTCCGGAATCCGCGGAAGCGCTCAAGGAGTGCATGGACCTGGCAATGCGTGACTGCTCAATGGTGCAGACCGTATACAAGGTCGCTGAAATCGAATACACATTCGAAAAGATGTAACAGACAGAAGGACAGCGGAAGCTGTCCTTTTTCTGTCCCGGGCATTTTCGTTACGGTCAGCCGGAAACAATGCTACGATAAAACCAGAAAGGCTGTATGAAGATTCATACAAGGTGAAAAGATATGGCACTGGTACAGTTCAAGGACGGTTTCAAGGGAACTTATGAAGCCGGCAATCAGACTCTGCAGGTAGGCGACGGCGGCCTGGTCCCGTACGACATGACATACGGCGCCCTGAGTGCCTGCCTCTACTCCAACTTCCTCAAGCATGCCAAGGCGGCAGGGGCTGACATCAAAGGCACTGACGTCTATGTGGACGGACGCAAGCGCAGCGGGGTCCCGGCAACGCTCGAACATGTGGACATCCTGTTCCGGGTGGACAGTGACGCGGATGAAGCGGTCCTGCAGGAGTGCCTGAAGAAGGCGACGGAAACCTGCTCGATGTTCCAGACAATCGCCTGTGTAGCGGAGATGGAATACCGCGCCGAGAAGAAGTAACCACCGGCTGAAGAAGACTCCTGAAAGGAGTTTTCTTTTTGGGTGTAATGAAATTGTGGCACACTGAAGGGCGTGGTAGAATATGGCAGAAAGAGGAGGATTGCGATCATGGCGGAGAAGAAACGTGTAATACTGGTCAGCGGCATGTCCGGGGCAGGCAAGAGCACTGCCACAAGGATCCTGGAGGACATGGGCTGGCATGTCATTGATAACTTCCCGGTACAGCTGGTCAGCCTGCTGGTCGATATGATCGAAGCCAGTATCGATCCGCGGTACAGATATATTGCCCTGGCAACAACAGCCCAGGATTTTCCGGAATTCCTGCGGGGCCTCAACGGGGACGACATCGCCGTGCAGGTGCTGTTCCTCGATGCCAGCGACGCGGTTCTGCTGCACCGTTACAAGAGCACCAGAAGAACCCATCCACTGCTTTTGAGCAATTCAGTCAACACCCTGGAAGAAGCGATAGCCGTGGAACGGCAGATGTTCCAGAGCTACCGGTCGGACACCTTTACGACCATTGATACAACCTTTGTGCAGGAAAAGGAACTCAAGCAGAAGCTGGAGCAGTACTTCTCCCGCAACGAGGTGCCGAGCTTCACGATTTCGTTTGTGTCCTTCGGATACAAGAACGGGGTGCCGCTGGATGCCGACCTGATGATCGACGTGCGTTTCCTGCCGAACCCGTACTGGGTGCTGAGCCTGCGGACCATGACCGGCAATGACCGGGAGGTCTATGACTGGGTCATGGAGAAGCCGGAAACCCAGGAATTCATCAAACGCCTGCTGTCCTTCATGGACTATGCCTTTACCGAATATGTGAAGGAGGGCAAGAATCACTTTACCGTGGCGATCGGCTGCACCGGCGGCCAGCACCGTTCCGTGACAATTGCCAACTACCTGTACAACCACTACCAGAACCAGTACAACTGCTATCTGGAGCACCGTGACGCTCCGCGGAAGACCCGCGATGAATAAGAATGTTGTCGTGATCGGCGGCGGCCACGGCCAGTCGGCCATCTGCCGGGGCATCAAGAATATCGAGGGGCTGCACATCACTGCCATTGTCACGGTGGCAGATGACGGCGGCAGCACCGGACGGCTGCGGCGCAAGTTCCATATTCCCGCCATGGGCGATATCCGGGCGGTTATGATTGCCCTGGCCGAAAGTGAAACACTGATGAGCGAACTGATGAATTACCGGTTCGCGGATCCCGAGGGCAAGGAAGAAGACATCGGCGGGCATAACCTGGGCAATCTGATCCTGACGGCTTTGACCCAGGAAACCGGCAGCTTCATGGAGGCGATCCAGACCATCGGCCAGGTGCTGCGCGTCAAAGGTCACATCGTTCCCGCCACGGAGCAGGTCATAACCCTGCTGGCCCGGATGGAAGACGGGGTGATCGTGCGGGGTGAAGCGAATATTCCCGACCGGAACCACCATATTTCCAAGGTGTTCTACGAAGAAGAGGTGCATGCGGACCCGGATGCCGTGGAAGCGATCAGGGAAGCAGACCTGATCATCTACGGGGTCGGCTCGCTGTATACCAGTATCCTGCCGAACATTATCATTCCTGAAATCCGGGAGGCCCTGCACGAAAGCAGGGCAAAGCGGGTGTATCTCTGCAATGCCATGACCCAGCCGGGAGAGACGGACGGCTACAGCGTGGAAGACCACGTGGAGGCCCTGCAGCAGCACGGCACACCTGTGGACGCGGTCGTGGTGCCGGCCGACCCGCTGCCGGAAGACATTCTGGAGCGCTACTATGCGGAAAGCAGCACGCCGGTATCGGTGACGGAAATGAATCACGATTACGAGATTATCCGGCTGCCGCTGCTGAGTTTTGACAACCAGCTGATCCGGCATGATTCCCGGCGGATCCAGGAAGCAGTGGAGTATCTGCTGCATCTGCAGGAGGATGATGACTGATGTCCTATACAACCGATGTCAAACAGGAGATCGCCCTGCACCTGCCGGAGGGGGATGAAGCCCGGGCAGAACTGTCGGCGCTGATACAGATGACATCGTCCCTGTCCATATCGAGCCGGGGCCTCAGCATTGTGACGGAGAGCAGCAATGCGGCTGTATCGCGGTGCATATACCGGCTGCTGAAACAGCGCCATGAAGTGCAGATTGAACCATCGGTCAAGCGGCGGATGAACCTGCGCAAGAACCGGATCTACATCCTGCGGGTCTATGGCAATACCCGGGAAATCCTGGAGGACCTGGGTATCTATTCCAGCCGGGGCCTCAAGGACCGGCCGCTGCAGCGGATCGTCACCAAGGACAGCTGTGCGCGGGCCTACCTGGCCGGGGCGTTCATGGCCCAGGGCAGTGTCAATTCCCCGAAGACTTCGAGCTATCATCTTGAGATTCAGGCGGCGAACCAGAAACATGCGGAATTCCTGATTGAACTGATGGAACGGTTCTATATCACGGCCCGCATGATCGAACGGCGGGGGCATTGGATTGTCTATATCAAGGCGGCGGAGCGGATTGCGGATTTTCTGCGCTGCGTGGAGGCGGATGAGAGCCTGCTGCAGTTTGAGGATGCCCGCATCACCCGGGACCTGGCCAACAGCGTGACCAGGCTCAACAATGTCGATGTCGCCAATGAATACAAAAGCATGCAGGCGGCGAACCGGCAGCTGACGGATATCAGCGTGCTGGAAGAAGCCGGGCAGATCCGCTTTCTGGATGCCAAACTGCAGGAAGTCATTGCCCTGCGGAAGGAATTCCCGGAAGCGTCCCTGAATGAACTGGCGGAGAAGATCCGGCAGCGCACCGGCAACCCGGTATCCAAATCCGGGCTGAAGCATCGTTTTGTCAAAATACATGATCTTGCGGAAAAGGCAGGTGGTACGGATGAGTGATGTCATCTTTATGGTTTTCTGGACAGTTGCCATGGCGATTGCCCTGTATCTGGCTGTCCGGTATCTGTGGCCGCTGCTGCTGGTGGCGGTGCTGGTGGCCCTGGGCGGGGCGCACCGGCGGAAAAAGGCAATCCGGCAGATGGAGAAAGAATACGAGAAAGCCCGGGAGGAAACGCTTGCCAACCAGGTCTTTCAGCAGCAGGTAAGAAAACGGGAGGAAGCACCGGTCATCATTGATGCCGAGTTCACCCCGGTGGAAGAAGAGAAACAGGAGCAGGCAGTACATGGAAGTAACAATTAAAGAACTCGAGCATGATTTCATGGCCGTTCAGCCGGAAGACTGGCCGGTCATTCAGTCCTATCTGGAACGGGCGCACTACGAAGAATGCAACCACAATGTTGTATGCATGCTGCTGTGGCTGGAATGGTATCCGCTGTTCTATGTAAAAACAGAGAACTACATGATCCTGCTGGGCATGCATAACGAGCAGTTCTTTACGTATATGCCGCTGTGCACGCCGGAGTACTTCGAAGAAGCAATCCGCAAAGCCAAGAGCATCTTCGACCACTATGGTCATCCGTTTGTCCTGGCCTGCTATACAAAGGAAGCGATGGAACGGGTGCTGCAGATCTTCCCGGAATATACCGCCTGCAGCGACCGGAACGCGGCCGATTATGTCTATGAGACAGAAAAACTGATCTCGTTCTCCGGCAAGGCCCTGCAGAAAAAGCGCAACCACCTGAATGCCTTCTATCGGGAAAACGAGGGCAGATGGGTGTATGAATCGCTGACCCGGGACAACCTGGAGGAATGCCGGGCATATCTGGCCGGCTGGCATAAGAATGACGCAGATGCCGAAGTACAGGAAGACAGGGCAGGCACTGAGCGGATTCTGAACCTGTTCGGGAAGATTCCTTACCGCGGCGGCCTGATCCGCATTGACGGCAAGGTGCGGGCGTTTGCCATCGGCAGTGTGCTGAGTGAACGCATGTGCCAGGAGAATATCGAGAAGGCTGACGACGAGGTCCGCGGCCTTTACCAGGCGATCATGAGGGAATTCCTCAGTCATGAATTTGCGGCTTACCAGTACGTCAACCGGGAAGACGATATGGGACGGGAGAATCTCCGGCAGGCCAAGGAAGCTTATCATCCGGTCTTCATGATCGAGAAATACCGCATCTGCGGGGAAGGACAGTGAGCATGATTGAACGCAGCAATCCGAATCTGACTGCCGGCATTAAGAGTGTCTGGCGGCAATGCTTCACAAATGAAGACGAACGCTATACCGAGTTCTTTTTCCGGCTGATCTACAAACCCGAATACGGCTATGCCATAACGGACCGGGGCCGGGTGGTTTCCACGCTGTGCCGCATCCCGCATGCCATCATGTTCAATAGCCGGGTGCTGGCCACCAGCATGATCGTCGGCGTGGCAACGGTGCCGGATGCCCGCAACAAGGGCCATATGCACGATCTGATGGACACGGTCCTGGATGCCTGCGAGCATTCGGAACTGATTACCCTGATCCAGGCTTATGAGCCCGCCCTGTATGAACCGTACGGCTTCCGGATGATCTACAACCGGAGTGACTATACCGTGACCCGGCTGGATGTGCAGCGGATCACCAATGTCGGCTGTGCCTATGACCCTTCGCCGATTGATATGCTGAAGTGCTACAGCGCCTTCATCAGCCGTTTCAACGGCTTCTACGCGCGGGACCTGGAATACTTCGTGCGCTATAAAAAAGAAATTACGGCCCAGGGCGGCAAGATTGTGGCCTACTATGACAGCAAGGGCCAGATCCGGGGCTATGCCTCGGTGCTGTTCGGCGGCAAGGAAGCGACGGTGGAGGAATGTATCTACCTCGACAGCATGTCGCTGATGAAACTGATCAATGCGGCTCTGCAGGAACGGCCGGTCGTGCACGTCATGGTGTCGGCCGCGGAAAATCTCAACAAACTGATACCAAACGCGCAGCGGCGGGACTTCGGCAGTACGATGGCCCGGCTGAACAATCCGGAATTGTTCTCCAGGCTGTTCGGAACAGAAGTCCGTACAGTGGAAGAAGCGTTCGCGCTCAGCAGCCGGCCGCTGAATCTGAATGAATTTGCCTGAAGGAGGACATCATGGAATTTATTGAAGCAGTCAGAAAAAGACGTACCGCAAGAACGTTCACCGGTGAACCGGTATCTGAGGAAGTGATCATGAAGATGCTGGAAGCGGGGCTTCTGGCACCGACCAATGACCATATGCGGAACTGGGAGTTCGTACTCCTGCATACCGCCGAAGAGAAAGAAACCGGACTGCAGGCTGTCAAAGCCTGGACCCTGGAACATGGCGGCCGGCGGCATGAGGTCCCGGACGCAGCAGCCCAGGTCATGTATGACCACGCCCTGCCGCGGCAGTATACGATGCTTTCTGATGCCGACTGGGTAATCCTGCCGTTCTTCAAGTGTTCTGATCAGATTTTCCGGGAAGGAATTCTGAACCGTCTTAATCCGTTTGCGTCCATCTGGTGTGTGATTGAAAACATCCTGCTGGCGGCAGCGGATGCCGGGCTCGGATGCTCGCTGCGCATCCCGGTCGGAGATGAGTGGAAGAAGACCGCGGCTCTGGTCAAGGCGCCGGAAGGGTGGATCCTGCCGTGCTATCTCGGTGTCGGCGTG
>JAFRHT010000066.1 GCA_017433125.1 Solobacterium sp. | reverse complement strand
CATCAGCTGTACCGGTACTATCAGGCGTTCGATCTGCTCATCCTGGATGAACCGGATGCGTTTCCGTTCCGCGGCAATGAAGTGCTGCACGGCATCGCTGTGACGGCCTGCCGGGGCCGCCGGATTTATCTGACGGCAACCCCGGACAAAACCCTGCTGCGGCAGGTCAGCCGGAAACAGATGGTCATGCTGGAACTTAATGCCCGGCCCCATGGGCATCCGCTGCCGGTTCCGCAGGAGAAGACAGGATTTGTGCTGCTGCGGCTGTACTGGCTGGTGCGCTGGCTGAGCGGACATGCAGCGCATCCGCGGCTTGTCTTTGTGCCGACAATCCGGCTGGCTAGGCGCCTGGGCCGGTTTCTGGGTTTCCTGTTTGACTGCAGTGTCTGTACCAGCCAGACACCTGACCGGGACCGCGTGATCGAAGAATTCCGGAACAGAACCGCCGGGGTAATGGTAGCCACTACTGTGCTGGAGCGCGGGGTAACAATCCCGGGAGTTGATATCTGCGTCTATAATGCGGATCACCGGGTATTTGATGAAGCCGGGCTTGTACAGATGGCCGGCCGGGCCGGGCGGACTTTCCGGTATCCGGGCGGGGATGTGCTGTTCCTGCTCAGGGAAAACAGTGAGACTGCCGACCGGTGTATCAGTGAGATCAGGAGGGCAAATCAATGCGCTGCCTGATGTGTGGCCGGCCGCTGCGCAGTGAAGGCAGTCTGAACGAAATCCTGTTCCGGGAGGATTCGCTGTGCGAAAAATGCCGGCAGGAATGGAAACGGATTGACCGCCGGACCAAAATCGCGGGCATTCCGGCGGAAATGACCTGGGCCTACGAAGGCGGCTATATGAAAGCACTGCTGCAGTACAAAGAGTGCGGTGATGAAGCCCTGAAAAACATCTTCCTGGAACCGGTCCGGCTGCGGCTGAAATGGCAGTACCGGGGTTATACGCTGCTTCTGATGCCCAGCAGTCAGACCAAACTGGAACAGCGGGGCTTTCATCATCTGGCAGGCATGTTCGAAAGTCTCGGCCTGCCGATGATGGAGCCGTTTGAAAAATGCAGTGAAGTGACCCAGCAGGGCCGCTCCCGGCAGGAACGTCTGCGGATGATACACGGACTGCGGCTGAAAGACAACATCCGGCTGCCGGAAAAGATTCTGTTGGCTGATGATGTCCTGACCACCGGCTCAACCATCCGGGGCGCACTGAACTGTCTGGATCTACATGCCCATCATATTAAGATTTATACTGCCGCGTACGCTGAGAGGAAAGCGTTCCTTGATGATGAAACAATCTGACGGTATAATAATCTAGCGATTTTGATGATGGAGGTACTATGGCAAATGTCTTTGACAGGCTGCTGAAAACGGATGCCAGAAGACTGCGGGAAGTAGAAAAAAAGGTTGCTCCGGCAGAGGCACTGGCAGACCGCTATGCGGCCATGAGTGATGATGAACTGAAAGCCGAAACACCCAGGCTGAAACAGAAGCTGGCTGACGGAGCGACGCTGGATGATATCCTGCCGGAAGCGTTCGCAACGGCCCGGGAAGCCTGCCGGCGGGTGATCGGGGAATACCCGTACCATGTGCAGATGATCGGCGCAGCAGTCATGCAGGGCGGCGATATTGCTGAAATGAAGACCGGTGAAGGCAAGACCCTGACATCTGTCATGGCGGTCTATCTGAACGCGCTGGCCGGCCAGGGTGTCCATGTCGTGACGGTCAACGAATATCTTTCCGGCCGTGACGCGGAATGGATGGGCCAGATTCACCGCTGGCTCGGCCTGACTGTCGGCCTGAACCTGCGGCAGATGACCCCGGCCCAGAAGCGGGCAGCGTATCTTTGCGATATAACATATACAACCAACTCGGAACTCGGTTTCGACTATCTGCGGGACAACATGGTGACCCGGGCGCAGGACCGCGTGCAGCGGGGCCTGAATTTTGCCCTGGTGGATGAAGTGGACTCGATCCTGATCGATGAGTCCAGAACCCCGCTGATCATTTCCGGCGGGATGAAGCAGACAGCCAACCTCTATCTGCAGGCAGACCGTTTTGTCAAGAAACTCAAGCCCGGGGACGACTATGAAGTGGATGTCAAGGGCCGCACGGTCCAGCTGACGGAAACCGGGGTTGCCAAGGCCGAAAAGGTCTTCCGCATCACCAACCTCTATAACCTGGAACACGCCCAGCTGCTGCACCGTATCCAGCAGGCCCTGAAAGCCAACTACATCATGGCCCGGGATGTCGAATATGTTGTGGATCATGAAACGGATGAAATCCATATCGTTGACCCGAATACCGGCCGTCTGATGAAGGGCCGGGAATGGTCCGACGGCCTGCACCAGGCGGTCTGCGCCAAGGAAGGCATCTCCATCAAGCAGGAAACAACCGTACTGGCGACCATTACCTACCAGAACTTCTTCCGTCTGTACAACAAGCTGGCCGGCATGACCGGTACAGCCAAGACCGAGGAAGAGGAATTCCGGGAAATTTACAATATGCTGGTGTATGAAATCCCGACCAACCGGCCGGTGGCCCGGATCGATAATCCGGATGCCGTATACGGCACAAAGAAGGCCAAGTTCGATGCCCTGGTCAAGGAAGTGGAAGAACGCCATGCCAAGGGTCAGCCGGTGCTGGTCGGCACGATTGCCGTTGAAACATCAGAACTGATCTCGGATCTGCTGAAGAAGCGGAAGATCCCGCACGAAGTGCTGAACGCCAAGAACAATGCCAGAGAAGCCGAAATCATCGCCAAAGCAGGCCAGAAGGGCGCGGTTACCATCGCCACCAACATGGCCGGCCGCGGTACCGACATCAAGCTCGGCGAGGGTGTCCGGGAACTGGGCGGTCTGTGCGTGCTTGGTTCCGAACGGCATGAATCCAGGCGTATCGACAACCAGCTGCGCGGACGTTCCGGCCGTCAGGGTGATCCGGGTGAATCCAGATTCTTTGTCTCTGTACAGGATGATCTGATGATCCGCTTCGGCAGTGAGCGCATGGAAGGTGTCTTCGCGTCCCTGGGTGATGAAGCCATCGAGTCCAAGACCATAACCAAGTCGATTTCCTCGGCCCAGAAGCGGGTGGAAGGCGTCAACTTCGATGCCCGTAAGACCCTGCTGCAGTATGATGACGTCCTGCGCCAGCAGCGTGAAATCATGTATGAGCAGAGAAACTATATCCTCGACAATGAAGATGTCCACGGGGTAATCAAAGACATGTTCTCGCGGGTGCTGAATGATACTGTGGGCGCTCATATCGATCCCGAGTCAAGGTCCATGGAAGTGGATGCGGCTGGCCTGATCCAGTCATTCAGGAGTCTGGGGCTGGAAGGTATTGCCACGGAAGAGGAACTCCGCGGCCGTACTTCCGAGGAGATCGTGGCCATGCTGGTGGAGAGAGCCTGGAAGAAGTACGATGACAAGATTGACCCGGTGCGTGACCGGATCCGGCCGTTTGAAAGAGAAATGTCACTGCGGACTATCGACAGGGCCTGGGTGGATCATATCGATACCATGTCCAAGCTCAGAGACGGTATCGGGCTGCGTTCCTACGCCCAGAATAACCCGCTGCAGGCTTATGTGACAGAAGGCTACCAGCTCTTTGAAACCATGATGCAGAATATTGCCCATGATATCGTGGCCTACTGCATGAATCTGAAGGTGGAAACAAGAACAGAAGCGCCGGCGCAGGCGTAACAGGAGAAATACGATGGAATTATTTGAAATGAAACAGGGCATTGCCCGCAGCCAGGCCAAATTGGAGCAGCTTGGCTCCTCTCTTTGACTTCCCCGGGAAGCAGGAAATCGTAAAAAACAACGAAGAAATCATGAACGGTCCGGATTTCTGGAATGACCAGAAAGCCGCCCAGAGAATCATCCGGGAAACCAATGCGCTGAAGTCACTGATGGAAAACCATCAGGAACTCACGAAGCGTCTGGCGGATCTGGATGCCATGGCGGATGAACTCAAGGAGAGCTTTGACCCGGATCTGAAGGAACTTGCCGAAGAAGAATACCGGGATACCATGACGGCCTTTGATGCCTATGAAATCCAGGTGCTGCTGTCCGGGCCTTATGATTCCCATGCGGCCATTCTGGAAATCCATCCGGGGGCCGGCGGCACCGAGGCCATGGACTGGGCCGGCATGCTTTACCGCATGTATACCCGCTGGGCTGAACGCAAAGGCTACAAGATTACCCTGATGGATTACCAGGAGGGTGAAGAAGCCGGCATGAAGTCCTGTTCGGTGCTGATCGAAGGCAATATGGCCTACGGTTACCTGAAGGCTGAAAACGGTGTGCACCGGCTCGTGCGCATCTCCCCGTTTGATGCCAACGCCAGACGGCATACCAGTTTTGCCAGTGTGGAAGTCATGCCGCAGTTTGAAGACGACATGGAAATCGAGATCGATGAAAAGGATCTCGAAGTCATCACCATGCGCTCCAGCGGCGCCGGCGGCCAGCACATCAACAAGACAGACTCGGCGGTCCGCATGATTCACAAGCCGACCGGTATTGTTGTCTTCTGCCAGACGCAGCGCTCGCAGCTGCAGAACCGGGAAGCGTGCATGAACATGCTCAAGTCCAAACTGCTGCAGCTCAAGATCCAGGAACAGGCCCGGAAAATGGCCGAGATCAAGGGCGAAGTCAAGGCAAATGAGTGGGGTTCCCAGATCCGTTCCTACGTCTTCCAGCCGTATACCATGGTCAAGGACCTGCGGACCGGCTATGAAGTCGGCAATATCCAGGGGGTCATGGACGGGGATCTGGATGAATTCATCTACAGCTATCTCCGGTCACAGATCGCATAAGCGGGGTTATTCTCCGCTTTTTCAGTCATGGAAAGAACACTGACATACCGAGCAGAAAAAGAAACGACAGTCGGCCAGGTGCTGAAAACGGTTTTCGCCCTGAGCCGGCATGAGATTTCCCGCCTGAAGTTTCAGCAGGGTCTTTTCGTCAACGGCCGGCAGGCATATGTACGCGATGTGCTTAAAATCGGGGATCTCCTTATGGTCCGGTTCCGCGAACAGGCGGATACCCCGGCGCTGACTTTGCTTAAGCCGGAAATCTTCTATGCGGACAGGGATCTGGTCATGGTGAACAAACCGGCCGGGATCCCGGTGCATCCTGCGCACGGGCACCTGACAGATTCCCTGGGCACGGCGGTGCAGGCCTGGTATGCGGAGCAGGGGGAGACCGTGGTCATCCACGCGATCGGCCGGCTGGACCGGGAAGTGTCCGGTCTGATGGTCTATGCTCTGAACCGTCCGGCTGCCGCCCGGCTCTATGCCGAAAAGGAAAGCGGTATATTCCGGAAAGAATATCTGGCGGTCTGTACAGGCTGGCCGGAACAGGATGAAGGCTGCTGGGATGAACCGCTGCTGCGGACCGGAAGGAAAACAGTTTTATCCAACGGTGGCCGTCCGGCTCGAACGGACTACCGTGTCCTGGCCCGGGGCTGCCTGAACAGTCAACCCTATGCCCTGCTGGGCCTGCGTATTCAGACCGGCAGAACCCACCAGATCCGCGCCCACGCGGCCGGGTATGGCCATCCCCTGGCTGGGGACAGCCTGTACGGCGGTTCGGGTGAACTTCTCAGCCGGGCTGCCCTGCATTGTTTCAGAACGGAACTGGTCTCGCCGTTTACGCAAAGAAAAATCATCCGGGAGGCACCGCTTCCGGATGATATGAAATACCTGGTTGAACAACTCGGCGGCTTCAGAAAGTGAAGCCGTTTTTAAATTTGCGGATCATGTCGTGGGTCAGGGCAATGTGGTCATGGCTGTCAGGCAGTTCCTCCCGTGACATCCAGCGGGCTTCGGCGAGTTCGTTATGATCCAGCCGGATCTCACCGGAACCGTCAACCCGGCACCAGAACCCCATCAGCACCGAGCCGGAGAAGGCCCAGGGCTGGGAACGGTAATAGACAAGATCTTTAACTTTCAGGCCGGTTTCCTCCATGACTTCCCGGTGTACGGTTTCCTCGACTGTTTCACCGACTTCCGTATACCCGGCCACCAGGGCATAGTGCGCTGCTGTGCGGTGGGCATAGCGGGTGACCAGCAGCTGGTCTTTGTCATTGACAATGGCGACAATGACCGCCGGATCAATGCGGGGATAGACGACATGGCCGCAGTCCGGACAGATCATGGCCCGTTCGGTTGTGCTCGGCATGAGTTTTGCGCCGCAGCAGCCGCAATATATGTTATGATCCAGCCAGTCATGAATATGCCAGGCAGTCAGGACGGCAAAAGCCATGGTCTGCGGCTGGAACGTGCGCATCCGGTTCAGTTCCAGGAGTATACCCAGGGTTTCCGGCACTTCCGCAAGGAAGAAGGCCTGGTCATCAATCCGGAACAGGAAAATGCAGGCACTGTCCGCCGGCAGATCCCGGTACCGGAAGAAGGACTGCTCATCTTTCAGGCAGACCCGGCGCTCGCGGAAGCCGATGATAAAATCATCGGGCTGCGGGGGAATGTTTTCCCATGTATTGCTGTAATGATGCGGTGCAATTTCCTGAATCATGTTCCTCCAATGAAAACAGCCCTGTGCGGGCCCAACACATTAATTATAATCAATAAAAAAATAAAATGAAAGACTGTTCATCCGGACCGGTTCTGCTATTCTGTAATTGAAGATAAGAGATCACAGAAAAAGGAGGTCTCGAATATGAAGAAGGTACTGCTCGAATATTCATTATAGTTTCCTTCGGTAAGTGCAGAAAACCGGGGGAAACGAACAAGATCGGAGAGGATGAAGAATAAGACATCCTGGTTCTCCCAGTTAAAAAATAGAAAGTGAAAGGGCTGCGAGAGGGCAGACCAATGGCAAATTCAGATTAAAAACTGAATCTGGCAAAAACCGGGAAACCGGTTGAAAAAAAGAAACAGTTCTTTGGCGGCATAACAAAAAAAGAGCCGCAGGAAAAAAGGCCGGAGAAAACCGGCAGAGAAAAAAATCAGAAAAAAGAAAGAAGATCCCGAAAAAATCAGACTGAGTCGGAAGAATCAGCAGAGTCTGAAACCGGGATCTTTTTTTTGCCGCAGGCAGAGTTAATCCCGTATAATTGTCACTGAGGTGGAAAAAATGACAGCGAAGGAAAGAATTGCCGCCCTGCGTGAGCTGATGGCGGAAAAAGGAATTGATATCTATTACATTCCGAATGAAGATGATCATCTGTCCGATGAATATACAGCGGATTATTTTCAGTGCAAGACATTCATGAGCGGCTTTACCGGCGATTACGGCTGTGTGATCGTAACCCGGGATTTTGCCGGGCTCTGGACAGACGGCAGGCATTTTACCCAGGCCGAGCATGAACTCGAAGGCAGCGGCATTGAACTGATGCGAATGCGTCAGGAAGGGGTGCCGACGGCCATGGAGTTCCTGATCGCGAATACGCCGGCGGGCGGGCGGCTTGGCTTTGATGGCCGGGTGGTTTCGGCTGCCAATGCCAGACAGCTGGCCGCAGCGCTGAAAAAGAAGGATGCCGTTATGGTCATGACCGAAGACCTGGCCGGGGAAATCTGGGGCGCAGAAAGACCGGCAATGCCGGCCGGCAAACTGTTTACAATGCCGAAAAAGTATACCGGGGAAAGTGCCAGGGAAAGAATTGCCCGGGTGCGTGAGAAAATGCAGGCCAAACACGCGGATGTACTGCTGCTGCTGAAACTGGAGGATCCCTGCTGGATGCTCAATATCCGCGGTCGTGACCTGAACTGCACCCCGGTGGCCTATGCCTTTGCCATGGTGACAGCTGATGAGGTCTTCTACTATGTGGATGAGAAGAAGGTAAGCGCGGCTGTGCGCCGTTCCCTGACGGCAGCCAAAGTTGCCATCCGCAGCTATGAAGCTTTCGGCGAAGATCTTGCGGCGCTGCGGGACAAGGTGATCTGGGCTGATCTGAACGACCTCAACGCAGTGTATTACAGCAGCCTGGACAGCAGCAACTCTGTCATCAACGCGGAATCGCCGGTACTGGCGTACCGGGCGGCCAAGAGCGCGGCCGAAATCGAAAGCCTGAAGAATGCCCATGTCAAGGACGGCGTGGCCATGGTGAGGTTCCTGTACTGGCTGAAGCAGACCATCGGCAAAGAACCGCTGGATGAAGTCAGAATCCAGAATGTTCTCTACGGTCTGCGGGCTGAACAGGACGGCTATCTCATGCCGTCTTTCCCGACCATCTGTGCTTATAAGGGCAATGCGGCCATGATGCACTATACCGCGACCGAACAGAATTATGCTGAGGTTCAGCCGGAGGGCTTCCTGCTGGTGGACAGCGGCGGAACCTACGTTGACGGGACAACGGATATCACCCGGACGATTGTGCTGGGCCCGCTGACCGCAGATGAAAAGATGTATTTCACGAAGGTACTCAAGGGCATGCTGGCGCTGACCCGGGCGAAGTTCCTGTACGGAACCACCGGCAACAACCTCGATATTCTGGCCCGCGGTCCGCTGTGGGACATGGATATTGATTACCAGTGCGGAACCGGCCACGGGGTCGGACATGTGCTGAGCGTTCATGAGGGCCCGCAGTATATCGGCTGGGGGTTCGGCCGGCGCAGATCCGCGCCGCTGGAGCCGGGTATGGTAACCTCCAATGAACCGGGTGTGTATCTGCCGCATGAGCTCGGCATCAGGACTGAAAATGAACTGCTCGTCGTCAAGGGCACAAAGAATTTCTATGGTCAGTTCCTGGGCTTTGAAACCCTGACCTGGGTGCCGATTGATCTGGATGCGGTAGACCCTGACCTGCTGACCGCGGAAGAAAAGGAACAGCTGAACCAGTACCATGCGGCGGTCTATGAAAAGATCAGCCCGTTCCTTGACAGGAAAGAGAAGTCCTGGCTGAAACAGGCGACCCGTAAGATCTCATGAAATTTGCCAGCTGGAATGTAAACGGCCTGCGGGCCTGTACGAAAAAGGGATTTCCGGAAGTATTCCGGGAAATTGACGCGGATATCTTCGCCATTCAGGAAACCAAGATGCAGCCGGATCAGCTGGAGGACAGTCACCGGTTTGCCGGCTATGAAATGTACATGCACAGCGCTGAGCGCAAAGGCTACAGCGGCACCCTGATCTACACCCGCCGCCGGCCGCTGGCGGTCAGTTACGACATCGCCGGCGACGACAGCAAAGAGGGCCGGGTCATCACGATGGAATTCGAAGATTTCTGGTTCGTGACGGCATATGTGCCCAACTCCAAGGAAGGCCTGGCAAGACTCCCGTTCCGGCTGGAATGGGAGAAGCATCTGCGCGAGCACCTCGTAAAACTCGATCAGACCAAGCCGGTTATCTATACCGGTGACCTGAATGTGGCACATGAGGAAATCGATCTGAAAAACCCTGACAGCAACCATTTCAATGCCGGTTTCAGTGATGAAGAGCGGGCGGCGTTCACGGAACTGCTCAAGGCCGGCTTCACGGACACATTCCGTTATCTGCACCCGCAGGAAGTTGCTTACTCCTGGTGGAGCTATCGGTTCCGCGCCCGTGAGAAGAACATCGGCTGGCGGATTGACTACTTTGTCGTCTCCGACCGGCTGCGCGACAGACTTGTGGACAGCGGGATTCTCAGTACGGTCGAAGGGTCGGATCACTGCCCGGTCGTACTGACATTACAGGATTAGTCATGTCCGTCAGAACATGGTAGAATAAATGCAATGGTTTTCAATGGAGGAAAAACATGGACGTTAAAGAACGTGTAAGAGGCTATCGGGCAGAACTGCTGGACAGACTGTCCCGGCTGGTAGCCATCAACAGTGTTCAGTCAGACACCCTTCCGGATGCCCCGTTTGGCGCAGGTCCGCGTGACGCGCTGCTGGCAGCCCTTCAGATGCTTGACGAAGACGGCTTCAAGACCGTAAATCTGGACAATTACATCGGCTATGCCGAAATGGGTGAGGGCGAACAGCTGATCGGTATCATCGGTCATCTGGATATCGTTCCGGCCCGCCGGGAAGATGGCTGGGACACCGATCCGTTTACCATGACGGAAAAGGATGGCATCCTGTACGGCCGCGGTGTCGCGGACGACAAGGGTGCTGTTGTGGCCAGCATGATTGCCATGAAAGTCCTGCGTGATATGGGAATCCCGCTGACCAAGCGGATCCGCCTGATCATGGGCACAAACGAAGAGAGCGGCTCAAAGGGCCTCGCTTACTATGTGCAGAAAGAGGGAGATGTCGACTTCGGCTTTACGCCGGATGGAAACTTCCCGGGCACCCATGGTGAAAAGGGTGCTGTCGGCGGTGTATACCGTTCCAAGCAGACCGGTATTCTGGATATCTACGGCGGCACAGCGCGCAATGTTGTCTGCCCGAAGTGCACCATTAAGGTGGCGAAGAACAGTTATTCGGCAAAGAAACTGGGAGATTTCTTCAACAACAACAATCTGGAATATGAGATCCAGGAAGGCGAAGATGCCGATACGATTACACTGATCGGCAAGTCTGCCCATGCGTCCATGCCGGAACTGGGTATGAACGCGATCTCCTATCTGTTGGTCGGCCTGAAGGAAGCCGGCTTCCAGGATCCGTTCGTGGAATTCTACTGCAAGCACTTCGGCCTGAATTATGACGGTGAGGGCCTTGGCTGCAAGCTTTCTGATGAATATGGCGCCCTGACCCTGAACAACGGCGTCATCGGCATGAAGGATGGTGTGATTGAGGGCTCCATCGATATCCGCTTCCCGGTTACCATGACCATGAAGCAGGTTACCCGGGCCATGCAGGATTATCTGGAAGATGACAACGGTGTCGTGGAAATCTTCCGCGGCGTGGATCCGCTGTTCTTCCCGGTTGATTCCCCGCTGGTTACCTGCCTGCATCAGGCTTACGTGGCCGTTACCGGCGATACGGAAAATGTCCCGATGACAATGGGCGGCGGCACCTATGCCAAGGGCATCGGCAATACGATTGCCTTCGGCTGCGCGTTCCCGGGCAAAAACTATCATATTCATGAAGCCAATGAGGAATGCCCGATTGACGAACTTCTGCTGCAGGCCGAGATCTACGTGCAGGCAGTTCTGAATCTGCTGGCTCAGTAACACGAAAAGCGCTGGTAATATGAACTAGCGTGTGGGTGAAAGAGAGCCCAGGGTGAAAAACCGTGTGGGTCACAGGATGAACCAGCGTGTGGGTCATAGCGACAAATGAAGAGATCGATCTCGAAAAAAGGGGTCGATCTTTTGTGTCTAATCT
>JAFRHT010000065.1 GCA_017433125.1 Solobacterium sp. | reverse complement strand
TATAATGCACTTGCGTGAAAAGGAATCACGCCTGAAAAACAGGAGGAAAGAAATGAAGAAATTATTTTCTGCTCTGCTGGCAGCAGCAATGCTCGCCGGCTGCTCCAATGGTGGCGCGTCCACACCGTCCGCTGCTCCGGCAGATGAGGCCAAGGAGTACAACGTTGGTGTCGCGATTTACCAGTTCGATGACAACTTCATGACACTGTACCGGGAAGAACTCAAGTCCTACTTCGAATCCCTGAACACTGATGATGTCAAGTACAATGTCACAATCGTTGACGGTAAGAACGACATGAACGAACAGTCCAACCAGATTGACAACTTCATCACACAGGGCATGGATGTCATCATCCTGAACCTGGTTCAGACATCTTCTGCTGATGCTCTGATCGACAAGATTGTCGCTGCTGAAATCCCGCTGGTCCTGATCAACCGCGAACCGCTGGCTTATGACGCTGACGGCAACACACTCGATGAAGCTTATGAAGGCATCCTGAACAACCCGACAGTCTGCTATGTTGGTGCTGACGCTCGTCAGTCCGGTACATTCCAGGGTGAAATCGTTGCTGAACTGCCGGATCACGGCGACATCAACGGTGACGGCAAGGTTGCTTACCTCATGATCGAAGGCGACCCGGAAAACATCGATGCTCAGTATCGTACAGAATTCTCCATCAAGGCTCTGACAGACGCCGGTATCGAAGTTGAATGCCTCGATGACCAGATCGGTAACTGGGCTCAGGCCAATGGTGAAACAATTGCCAAGAACGCTCTGACACAGTATGGTGAAGACCTCGAAGTTATCTTCTGCAACAACGACGCTATGGCTCTTGGTGCAGCAGCAGCTATCACAGCAGCAGGCCGGACAGTCGGCGAAGACATCTACCTGCTCGGTGTCGATGCTCTTGATGAGTGTGTTGAAATGGTCAACAACGGTACAATGACAGGTACAGTCCTGAATGACCACATTGGCCAGTCCCACACAGCAGTTGACGTTGCTGTCAAGGCTCTGAACGGCGAAGCAATGGACAACTACTACTGGGTTGACTACGTAAAGGTTACAAAGTAATCTGATCCGGTAAATAACCCGCTGGGGTAAGTCCGAATCCAATGGACTTACCCCTATTTTTTGCAGTATGATTGATTTACGGAGATTCAAGCCGTCACATCATACAGATTATGGAGGCAAGTTTTATGTCTGAATATGTATTGGAGATGAAGGATGTCTATAAGGCATTCCCTGGCGTCATCGCTCTCAATCATGTCAAACTGCAGCTTCGTCCCGGTACCGTCCATGCCCTGATGGGTGAGAACGGCGCCGGCAAGTCGACGCTGATGAAATGCATGTTTGGTATTTACAGCATGGATGAGGGCGAGATTTACATCGATGGCCAGAAAGCTGAGATTCACAATCCGAGTGAAGCACTGGAAAAGGGCATCGCCATGGTTCACCAGGAGCTGCAGCCGATTCCGGCAAGAACCATCGGAGAAAACATTTATCTTGGCAGATATCCGATGAAGAAAGCCCTGGGATTTATCCCGATTGTGGATCATGCCAAGATGTACGCTGATGCCGAACGGGTGCTGAAAGAAGTTCGGATGAACTTCAATCCGCGCACCAAACTGGGTGAACTCAGTGTTTCCCAGATGCAGTCGGTGGAAATTGCCAAGGCTGTATCGGCCAACTGCCGGGTGCTGATCCTGGATGAGCCGACCTCATCGCTGACCCAGAACGAAGTCGAGGCACTGTTCCGGATTATCGATGACCTGAAGGCCAAGGGGGTTGCGATTGTCTATATTTCGCACAAGATGGATGAAATCCTGCGTATCAGCGATGAAGTCACCATCATGCGGGACGGCCAGTACATCGGCACCTGGGATGCGAAAGGATTGACCACGGACTTCATCATCACCAAGATGGTCGGCCGGGAACTGACCAACCTGTATCCGCCGCGTGAGAACGTGCCGGGTGATGTTGTGTTCGAAGTGGAGGACTTTACATCCATTAACCCGAAGAGCTTCCGGAATGTGAGCTTCAATGTCCGCGAATCTGAAATCCTCGGGGTTGCCGGCCTGGTCGGTGCCCAGCGGACCGAACTGATGGAAGGAATCTTCGGCATCCGTTCAAAGACAAAGGGAACGGTCAAATATCTCGGCAAGGAGCTGACGATTACCCAGCCGAAGACAGCCATTGACAACGGCATTGCGATGCTGACGGAAGACAGAAGAGCTTCGGGCATCATGGGTGTGCTGTCAGTTGCCGACAACATCTCGATAGCTTCCCTGAATCACTATGTGGATCATGGTATCGTCCTGAACAACAAGAAGATTGAAGAACTTGTTCAGGAGAATATCAAGACGATGAATACAAAGACACCGTCCAGCAAGACCCCGATCGGGTCGCTGTCCGGCGGCAACCAGCAGAAAGTGCTGATCGGCCGCTGGCTGGCCAACAATCCGGATGTCCTGATCCTGGATGAGCCGACTAGAGGTATCGACGTCGGTGCCAAGTATGAAATTTACACAATCATCGCTGACCTTGCCAAGCAGGGCAAGAGCATCATCATGATCTCTTCCGAAATGGGCGAACTCATCGGCATGTCGGACCGGATCATGGTCATGTGCGACGGCCGCGTTACAGGCTTCATCGACGGCAAGGATGCGACACAGGAAAACATCATGGAACTGGCTACCCAGTTCGAAGCATAGGTAAGGGGATAACATCATGAAAAAAGTACTAGATTATTTAAAGGGTAATCCGATTGTGGTCATGCTGGCAGTTGTCTCGATCATTGTCGGTTTTACCACCAAGAACTTCTTCTCTTGGGCCAACTTCGGCAACCTGATGAGCAATACGGCCATCCGCTTCATTATTGCCCTGGGTGTTTCGGGCTGTCTGATTACCAAGGGAACAGACCTGTCCGCCGGCCGTCAGGTCGGTCTGGCCGCGTGCCTTTCCGGTATTCTTGTACAGAGAGCTGATTACACAGGCCGTCTGTTTGCAAATCTGCCGGAATTCAACATGTTCGTCGCGCTGATCGTCGTCATCATTGCCGGTGCCATGTTCGGCTGCATGAACGGTCTGATCGTTTCCCGGCTGAAGGTTCCGCCGTTTATCACCACCCTGGGTACCCAGACCATCGTCTATGGTCTCTGCCTGACGCTGACAAACGCGCAGCCGATCGGCGGTTTCCGTGACACTTACATCAAACTGATTACCGGAAGAATCGGCAGCGTCAAGGGTTTCCATCTGCCGTATCTGCTGTTTGTGGCAGCCTTCTTCGGCTTGCTGTTCTGGTTCATCTACAACAAGACAAGACACGGCAAGTACATGTATGCCATCGGCGGCAACGAGGTCGCAGCGGAAGTCTCCGGTGTCAATACCAAGAAGACAACCCTGATGATCTATGTGACAGCCGGTATCATGTATGCCATCGCCGGCTGGCTGCTGGCAGCCAAGTCGGGTGGTGCTTCCGCTTCCATGGGCCAGGGTTATGAACTTGAAGCCATCGCCGGATGCACCATCGGCGGTATCTCCACTACCGGTGGTATCGGTACCGTTCCGGGCGTCCTGGTCGGTGTCCTGGTATTCGAACTTCTGAAGATCGTCCTGCAGTTCCTCGGCGTCAACCCGTACTACAACTACATCGTACAGGGTATCGTCATCGTTACCGCAGTTGCGCTCGATATCAGAAAGAATATCAAAAAGAAATAACAGGGTTCTGCAAGGTGCTGCTCCGGCGGCACCTTTTTTCTGTTTTGTGTTATGCTAGAATACTGTTGGAAACCGGAGTGATGATATGAAAATCGGAGTGATATCACTGGGATGCGCAAAGAACCTGGTGGATACGGAAAACCTGCTCGGCATACTGCAGGCCGGCGGGCAGGAAATAGTAAAAGACAGAGAAGTAGCAGAAGCGATCATTATCAATACCTGCGGCTTTATTGAAAGTGCCAAAACCGAAGCGATTGATACGATCCTGGACGCGGCTGAACTGAAACAGGGCGGCCTGCAGAAACTGATAGTCATGGGCTGCCTGACGCAGCGTTACAAACCGCAGCTGGAAGCGGAAATGCCGGAAGTGGACCGGTTCATCAGCATTGATGAGTATGGTGAACTCGGGCACATACTTTCCGATGAACTCGGGGTGCAGATCCCCAATACGTACGGCAAGACACCGCGGGTGCTTTCAGGCAAGCCATGGCTGGCCTATCTGCGCATCGCCGACGGCTGTGACAACCGCTGTGCCTACTGCGCCATTCCGCTGATCCGCGGGCCGATGCGTTCGGTGCCGCAGGCGGAGCTGGTGGCGGAAGCCCGCAGACTGGTGGCCAGCGGGGTCAAGGAGCTGAACCTGATTGCCCAGGACAGCTCCCGTTACGGCATCGATTTTAACGGCAGACTGCATCTGTCATCCCTGTTAAAGGAACTGGATGAAGTCGAGGGGATCAAATGGATCCGGATCCTGTATCTGTATCCGGATGAAATACCGGATGACCTGATCGAAACCATCCGGAATAGCAGGCATGTCCTGCCGTACTTTGATATTCCCATCCAGCATGGCAATGACCGGCTGCTGAAAGCCATGCACCGCCGGGGCACTAAAGCAGAAATCCTTGACCGGGTAAACACCATCCGGAAGGCATTTGCGCATCCGGTGCTGCGGACCACCCTGATCACCGGCTTCCCGGGTGAAACACTGGCCGAGCACGAGGAAAACGTCGCGCTGGTCAAAGCGATCGGGTGGGATCATCTGGGTGCCTTTACATATTCCCAGGAAGAAAACACACCAAGTGCCGAACTGCCGGATGACGTGTCCCCGGAGGAAAAGGAAAGACGGCTGGCGGAAATCATGGCAGTTCAGGATGAAGTTGTCAGGGCCGCCCGGGAAAGCTGGCTGGGACAGACTGATGAAGTCATGGTGGAAGCCCATGACGGCCTGACCGGCATGTATATCGGCCGCAGTGCCATGTTTGCGCCGGACGGCGTGGACGGGGTTGTCCGCTTCCGCAGTGACCGGGATCTTGCGCCGGGTGACTTTGCCATGGTTGAGTATACCCGCGTCAGCGGCCAGAATATGATCGGAAAGGATACGGGCAGATAATGTACCACCTCTCCGATGTCAAAAAGTACCTCCGCTGCCCGCGCCTGTTCCAGCTGGATGCGACCCTGCCGCGGACACCGTTTCAGCCCTTTATCAGGCGGGATGAAGCCATCACCGATCTGGCGGTCCGGATGTTCGGCCTGACGGATTATTTCTGCGGTGAGCGCGGTGATGATCCGGCCCTGGCCATAGCCGCCATGGAAACGAACGACTGGCTGGTCAAGGCCCGCTTTGAATACGGCGGCCTGCGCATCAAGGTGCCGTTCCTGCACCGGACAGAAGCCGGCTGGGATCTGTATTTCCTGTTTGCCGGGCTGTATCCGCATGCGGATGACATGCAGTTTTACTGCGGCAATGTCTGGGTTCTTGAGCGGCTTGGCATCACCCTGGACCATATCCGCATCATCCACCTTAACGCGGACTATGTCCGGGAAGAAGAACTCGACCCGGCCAGGCTCTTCATCATATCCGAAACGTTTTACAATGACCGCGGCCGGCCGTCAAAGAATATTGCCGACCTGATTGCCGGGAAAATGACGGATTTTGCGCCGCTTCTGCAGGAAATGGATGCGAGTTCATCCCTGCCGCCGGAAGCACCTGTACGCACGTCCAAATGCGCTTCCCGGCAGAAATGCCGCTGCTATGACCTCTGCTTTCCGGCGGAGAAGGAGGAAGCCCCGGATTCCATCCTGAATCTGATCGCTTCCCAGCACCGCTATGACATGCAGCAGGAGGGGCGCACCCGGCTCAGGGACGCCGATCCGGAACGGCTAGAAGGCTTCAGCCAGCAGTACGCCCAGATCATGGCTGACCGCAGCGGCGGTGTCTTTACAGACAGACTGGCCCTGCAGACCGTATTGGACAGATATCGGTATCCGATTGCATTCCTCGATTTCGAGTGGGAACGCTATGCGATTCCGCCGTATACCGGCATGCGGCCGTATGATGTGCTTCTGTTTGAGTATTCCCTGCATATCCTGCACGAAGACGGTACAGTGACGAAGAGGTCCTTCCTGTCCATCCATGATGACCGGCGGGCACTGGCTGAATCACTGCTCCATGACCTGCCGGAAACAGGCACGGTCGTGGCCTATAATGCCTTCGGGGCGGAGGCGATCCGGCTGCGGGAGCTTGGGCAGCAGTTTCCCGATCTGAAGCCGTGTCTGGATCAGGTGATCAGCCGGCTGGCAGATATGCAGATGCCGTTTGTCAACGGCCTGGTTTACGATACCCGCATGAAGGGCAGCTGGTCACTGAAGTCCATCATGGCCATCATGGATGATCCCGGCTACGCGGCCCTGGATATCCAGAGGGGTATGGATGCTGTCTACCAGTGGCGCCTGCTGGACAGGGAAGAAACTGCAAAGGCTGAAGAAATCCGTGATGAACTGATTGCCTACTGCAGCATGGACACCTATGCCATGGTCATTGTCTATCAGTGGCTGATGGGACTCACCGGTAAACAGATTTCCATTAAGATGCTATAATGAACTCAGATAAGTTTCCTGAAGTACTGATGGGAAACTGAGAGAATCCTCTGGTTTCCCTGAAGCAGGATAGAAAGAGAGGAAATCATATGCGGTTTGAATTTATCGGCAAGAACATCTCCGTTACCGACACGATGAAGGAGAAGATCGAGAAGAAACTGTCGATTCTCGACAAGTATCTTCTGATTGAGGAGGATACGCTTGCACGGGTTGTCGTCCGCGTTTATCCTGACGCCCAGAAACTTGAAGTCACCATTCCGACAAAGGTCGGACTGCTCCGCTCGGAAGTACAGGAAAATGATCTGTATACAGCGCTTGACCAGGCTGTCGACAAACTCGAGGACCAGCTGAGAAGACAGAAGACCAGACTGGAAAAGCGGCATCGTGATTCCCTGGCCCAGGCCTTCATTGAAGAGGAAGCCATCCGTGAGGAAGCGGAAGACATCCCGGTCAAGACCAAGTCCATTCATACAGACCGTCTGGATCTGGATGAAGCCATCATGCAGATGGAGCTGATCGGACATACATTCTTCATCTACGAAGATGAAGAATCCGGCAAGATCTCGGTTGTGTACAGACGCAACAGCGGCGGCTACGGCCTGATTGAGGTCAACTGAATTAACTGAAAAAAGCGCGGATTACCGGATATTCCGGATCCGCGCTTTTATATTTGTCAGGCAAGGAATTCCAGCAGGATCAGAACCATGTATACACTGCCCATGGAGATAATGCCCGGCAGGAATGAACTTGACTGGTTGTAAAGATAGGACAGAATGCACACCAGGACGACATTGAACAGGTATGAGGGAACGAAGACAGCCAGCTGCAGCGGGGCAAAGGCAATTGTGTACAGAAGGCCGAACAGGAAGCCTGATACGAGAATCATCAGCAGTTCACGGTCCCGGATATCCATGTGATCCGTCAGGCACTTGAAGGAAATATTGACAATCAGGGCCTGGCAGAAACTGAACGCCAGAAGTACTGCCCCGATCGCAAAGAAGTAGTGGTGCATGGTAGCTGGTTCCGGCATCAGCATGAAGCCGCTGAGGAAATGCCGGTCAGCGTAGCACCACAGTGAGATCAGCACAATCCCCACGACCGTGTAGAGCAGGCCGTCGCCGAGCCGGGCCTTGAACCGGTTCCAGTGCACGCCGAACAGATTCCAGTCATACAGGACAAAAAGACAGGCGGACAGATTCAGGGCCATGGTATAGGCGACCGTGTCATCTCCCGTCAGGGCCTTGAGCAGGGCATGCACCAGCGGGATGATGGCAAAGATCAGCAGGGACAGAATAATCCGCCCGGATGACAATGTTGAACTTGTTTTTATTCTTTTTTCAGTCATAACGGTATTTCCCGGTATCCACGCAAATATGATAAGTGAAGACATCGCTTTATGGCAAGATGAAACCGGTTTCCGAAGTACATCCCGGCATGCTCCATGGCAAATCAAAGGGTATTCAGCGGATTATATACCAATCGCTTGGAATCGCAACATATCGCTTTGTAAAAGGGGTACTATAGAAGTGTGCACATGATCCGGTTTCAATACACATCGTGCGAATTCATAACTTGTGAGGAGGGAAACAAAATGGCAAAGAATAAGAAGAATGAGGAAAACGGGCAGAATGATAAAAATGAGAAAAATGAGAAAAATAAAATGGACCAGCCGCTGGATACGGAAGATATGGAGAAAATCGTCAGTTATATCGGCAAGGTTTACCGGCGCAGCAGGAAACGACGGGATGTGTTTGAGTATCAGAAATGTATACGGGAGAACCAGGCGGTATATGACAATGACGGCTCATTAATCATGCTGATCGACCGGACCCTGATGGACTGCAGCAAGGAAACGCAGTGCATAATCCGGAACGAATTTCTCGAAATACCCGAAGACATGTGGTATCTGCCGTTCTTCTCCCGGTCGGCTTACTACCGGCTGCGGAAGAAAGCGCTGGCTGAATTCCTGAATTGCCTTAAAATCTGAATCATGCTAGCATTCGATAGTGGATGGGAACATGGAAAGAGCAGAAGAAACGGTGAATATCAGTGATCAAACCAGCCATGATGGCGGCATGAAAGTGTTCAGGGGCAACGGCATTTCCGCCGGTCTGGCGCTGGGACCGGCATTTATCATGGAAAAACCGGCCCTGCCGATTGAGCATGTGCCAGGGGATCCTGCAGCGGAAACCGAACGGCTGAAGGAAGCGGTCCGGATGGCGGAAGATCAGCTGCAGGCAGTCCTGCGGCAGGCCCGGGAACGGTTTGCCCGCCGGGATGCGGCTGTCTTTGAAGCGCAGCTGCTGATGCTGCATGATCAGCTGTTTGCGGAAGAAATTGCCGCCCGTATAGCAGACGGCATGAATGCCGCGGCTGCGGTGCAGCAGGCAGGTTATGATCTGGCTGACCGGTTCTTTGCCATGGACAATGCTTATTTCCGGGAGTGGGCCGAGGATGTGCTGGATGTTGCCTACCGGCTCTGCTGCTGCCTGACCGGCACGGAAATGACCGAATCGGAACAGCCGGCCGGGGCCGCTGTCATCATTGCGAGACACCTGGCGCCTTCGGATATCGCTGTTCTGGATCCTGCCGGAATCAAGGGGATCATCACCGAAGCAGACAATCATGCCGGTCACAGCGCGGTCCTGATCCGGGCCCTGGGCATTCCGGCGGTCGGCGGGGTCAAAGGCATTGTAAAAGCCGCAGTCAACGGGGAAGCAGTCCTGGTTGACGGTGATGCAGGCACCGTAATCCTGAATCCGGATGGGCAGGCCCGTTCCCGCTGGCAGGCAGCCGCGGAAGACCGGCGGCGGATCCGGGAAGAACTGGCCGGACTGAAGCATCTTCCGGCCGTCACGCTGGATGGAAAGCGGGTGGATACGGCTGTCAACCTGTCGTCTCTGCAGGAACTGGCTGGTGCGGCTGAATGCGGCGCTGACGGAATCGGCCTGTTCCGGACTGAATTCCTAGGTCTGGACAGCAGGGGTTTCCCGGATGAAGAAGAGCAGTTTGAGGCATACTGCCGGATTCTCAAAGCCATGAACGGCAGGCGTACGGTAATCCGTACAATGGACGCAGGCGCGGATAAGCCGCTGCCCGGCATGGCATCAGCCGCAGAGGCCAATCCGGCACTCGGTCTGCGCGGCCTGCGCTTCAGCCTGCAGGAAGAAAGACTTTTCCGCACCCAGCTGAAGGCACTGCTGAGGGCTTCGGTATACGGGAAGCTGGCGATCATGTTCCCGATGGTAACAACCGTCGGTGAATTCCGCCGGGCGAAACAGATCCTTCTGGAAGAGAAAGAAAAACTGCAGAAAGCCGGCATACCGGTCAGTGATTCCGTGGAGACCGGTCTGATGATTGAGGTGCCGGCGGCGGCAGTCATGGCTGATGTTCTGGCTGCGGAAGCTGATTTCTTCTCCATCGGTACTAACGACCTGGTCCAGTATACCCTGGCTTCTGACCGGCTCAATACCAGGGTGGCAGGCCTCTACGGGGCACTGGAACCGGCGGTGCTGCGGCTGATCCGGATAACGGTGGATGCGGCCCGCGCAAAGGGGTGCCGTTGCGCCGTCTGCGGTGAAATGGCGGCTGATGCAGAAGGAATGATGCTGCTGATCGGCCTGGGGGCTGATGAACTGTCGGTAAGTCCGCATGATCTGCTGCGGATCCGCAGGCAGGTCCGCTCCGTATCAGCGGCAGACATGCGGAAACTGGCTGAACAGGCCTGCAGTGCGGACAGCGGGGAGGAAGTTCATGAACTTCTGTCCGGGTACCGGAACAATTCGTGTATAATCTAAGTGTGCAGGGAATGCACACTTTCATTTATGAAAAAAATTGTATTCATATCCAGCACCGGCGGGCATCTGACCGAGCTGCTGCAGCTGCGGGCGATGTTTCCCCGCTGCGACTATCACATCATTACGGAAAAAACCGCGGCGAATGAATCCCTGAAGACAGAATTTGGAAGGGACCGGGTTTCCCTGCTTGTATACGGGACAAAATCCCATCTTTTTTCGTATCTGTTCAAGTTTGCCTGGAACTGCATCCGCTCCCTGTACCTGTTTCTGAAGCTGCAGCCGGATTATGTCATTACCACCGGTACGCATACGGCTGTGCCGATGTGCAGAATTGCCCATCACTTCGGGCGCAAGGTCATCTGGATTGAGACCTTTGCGAATGCCACAACCCCGACGGCAGCCGGCAAAATGATCTATCCCATTGCGGATCTGTTTATCGTGCAGTGGGAAAGCATGCTGGAAGTGTATCCCAAGGCTGTATATGGAGGCTGGATTTTCTGATGATACTGGTTACTCTTGGAACAAATGACAAACGCTTTGACCGGCTGCTGGCAGCGGTTGAAAAAGCGGTCAAAGAAGGGATCATCACGGACGAGGTCGTCGTACAGGCCGGCTATACATCCTGGCAGAGTGACTGCATACGGGTCACAGACTATCTGGACCGGGAAGCGTTTGATGAATACATTCGCACAGCCAGCCTGATTATCTGTCACGGCGGGGTCGGCACAATCATGACCGGTCTGAAGAACCGGCGGAAGATCCTCGCCGCGGCCCGGCTGCAGAAATACCACGAACATGTCAACGATCATCAGATTCAGCTGCTGGAAGCCTTTGAAAAAAGGGGCTATCTCATCTACATGCGGGATCTGGATGATATCCGCCCGTATCTGGAGAAAGCCCGTGATTTTGAACCGGAAATGTATCAGTCCAATACAGCCGGCATGGTCAGGCTGATCGAGGACTGGATTGAAAAGAATTAGAGCCGGCGGTGCCGGGAAGGGACATAGAATTCCGCCATGTCATCCAGCCGCACGCAGCCAAGGGAATGACCGAAGACGCATCCGCAGTCGATATGCAGGATGCTTTTCTTTTTTCCATGGGCAATGATGCCGTCATATTCAGGACCATAGAGGAAAGTCGGCAGGTGTCCGACGATCATGGTCACATCATCAAACGGATTGTCATCCAGCCCGATATGGGGCCAGATCAGATCACTGACCGGAACCGCTGACAGCCGCACGCCCTTGCGGCAATAACTGCCCAGCCCGGCATGCACCAGCAGGAATTTCCTGCCCAGCAGTGTGAGTTCCTTGTAGAAAACCTGGTTCTCCAGATACAGCTTGATGTCGTAGCAGTCCGGATAATCCAGTTCCATGAAAGCGTCGGCTGTGGCAAAGCCGCCGTTGCAGTCAAGCCAGAGCCGCAGGTCATCGGAAAGAGGCACTTCGCTGCCTTCCCGCTTGGCATCGATCAGGGTCTGGATATGGCGGTGGAACCACATATCGTGATTGCCGAATATCAGGTGCATGTTGTCATGCTTCATGATTTTCTGCAGCAGCGCGATTGAATCACTCCCGCGGTCGCAGACATCACCGACGATGTACATTTCATCGTAACTGCTGAAAGCGATGCGTTCGAGCATCTCGTCAAATTCATGCAGGCAGCCGTGCAGGTCACTGATTGCGTAAGTACTCATAAGAATTACCGGAGTACTATTCTATCATGTGTATCTTTCAATCACCAGAGAACTCTTTTCATCAGTGAATCTGTTTGTTATAATCATTGAGTAAAATTTGAAGGGTGGTATTAATTTTTATGGGAAGAGCGCATGAAGTACGCGCGGCCTCAATGGCCAAGACGGCAGCTTTGAAATCCAAGCTGTATTCAAGATTCGGTAAGGAACTGTATATTGCAGCAAAGTCCGGCGTCCCTGACCCGGATATGAATCTGGCCCTCGCCAGAAAGATCAAGGAAGCCAAGTCCAACCAGGTTCCGGCTGATGTCATCAAGAGAGCGATCGACAAGGCCAAGGGCGGTACGGACGAAAGCTATACCGAATGCCGGTATGAAGGCTTCGGTCCGGGCAGCAGCACGGTGATTATTGACTGTCTGACCGACAATACCAACCGGGCATATACGGAAGTCAAGACGGCTTTCAACAAGTCCAAGGGTTCCAAGATTGCCAATGCCGGCGCGGTTTCGTTCAATTATGAGCACTGCGGCCTGTTCGTCTTCCCGTTTGAAGATGAGGAAACAATGCTGGACGCGCTGATGGAAGGCGAAGTCGATGTTCAGGACATTTCCGTCGAGGACGGGACAATGACAGTCAAGACTGTATTCCAGGACTTCGGCAAGGCCCAGGATGCGATTGAAAAGCTGATTCCGGGTGTTGAGTTTGAAGTCTGTGAAGTCACGATGCTGCCGAATGAGTATGTCACACTGAGCAATCAGGAAGAGATTGAGGGTTTTGAAAAGCTGATGGCACTGCTCAACGACATCGATGATGTAAACAAGATCTACACAAACGTCACAAGCGAAGAGTAAGCATTACAGAAACCGGCCGGGTATTACCGGCCGGTTTTTCTGATGATATGGGCTCCGCCGATTTCACTGCGGCGGATCCGCTCGGCTTCTGCGGGAGCCAGCACGGAAGTGTAGACCAGCGTGGTGCGGTATTCCAGCTGCCGCCAGGGCAGGGGCACATCCGCAAACCGGCTGGCTATGCGGACATCTCGGTTCCGCAGCTGATGCAGATACTGCTGCCCGGTTTCATTGAAGGCCAGCACCCGCAGGGTATCAGGCTCGCCCAGACTGCGGGCTTCTTCCCCGGTAACCTGATTCATGATCTGCAGCAGGCTGCGGCGGATGCGGCCGGCAGTATATCTGGAAGTAACGGCATCCCGCAGAAAGCCTTCGTAAGTATAATTCTTCTCCGCGGTTTCCTTCAGGTGTTTTTCAAGCCCTTCGCTGATCAGGAAACAGTCGGCGATCCGTTCCCGTTTCATGGTCAGCAGCAGTGTTCTGACGTAGGTGTAATAGCGTTCCATGGTAACCGGCTTTCCCGCGGTCATGACGTCCCGCATCGGGGTGGCCGCCGGCAGCGGTTTTCCTTCGGCCCAGGCCCGGCGCAGGGCCAGTCCGCTGGCCCATTCACCGATTTCCGGGTCAAGATAATTGCCCTGACGTTCCACCAGGACCGGCCGGATCTGTGTGTTTTTCAGTTCACGCAGGTAACAGACAGCCAGGATGTCATTGGGCATCATGCTGGCAGTCAGCAGGCTGTAGGCCTTCGGATACCCAGTGCCGGTTTTCATCATGGTCCGGATATGGTCCGGGTTGACCGGGGTATCGGCAATTTCCTGCAGGTTCTCCAGATTGCCGCATTCACTGCCGAAACTCATTGCATCGCATCCGGCCAGGGCCAGCAGGCGCACCCCGCCGCGGGCGAACTGCGAGGCACTCTGCGTGGCATAGAGATAGGGCAGCTCAATGACCAGGTCGACCCCGTTGCGTACAGCTGTTTCAGCCCGGGTCCATTTGTCCATGGCTGCCGGTTCCCCGCGCTGCACAAAATTGCCCGACATGACTGCAATAATGCAGTCTGCCCCGGTGTTTCTGCGGGTTTCGTCAATGTGATGCATATGTCCTTCGTGAAACGGATTGTATTCCGCGATGATTCCGCAAGCTTTCATAATTGACCTCATGTCTATGTTACAATAAAAAGCGGGAAAGAAGGTGTCTTTATGAGTCATACACTGGCTGTTAGCATGTACCGGCCAAAGGAAGAACCGCTGGCTGTTGTGGAAATCATTCACGGCATGGCAGAGCATCGGAAACGCTACGATGAGTTTGCCCGCTGGCTGCAGGAAAAGGGCTTTGCCGTCGTCACTTATGACCTGCCGGGCCATGGGGAGACAGCGGAAGGATCGCCGCTGGGCTATTTCGGCATGAAGGACGGCTGGGGAAATCTTGTCAAGAGTGCCCGCACGGTTGCCGAGGAATGCATGCGGCAGTATCCGGACAAACCTTTCTTCATCCTCGGACATTCGATGGGAACCATGATTGCCCGCTGCTATCTGCAGAAATATGACGGGGATCTTGCCGGCATGATCCTGAGCGGGGCGCCGAACTACAACAGCGCCGCTTCCGCCGGCATTAATCTGGCCAAGGCCATCCGCGCCTTCAAGGGTCCGAAGGGCCACAGTAAACTGATGGATAAAATGGTTACCGGCAACTTCAACAAATCAGTGCAGAATCCGAAAACATCGGTGGACTGGCTCAGCTACAGCGAAGAAAACGTACAGAAGTACATTGCCGACCCGCTGAGCGGTTTCCCGTTTACCATCCAGGGTTATCTGGATGAACTGCAGGGAATGCAGCAGATGGCCGATGTCAGCCGCTATGAGTGCCGCAACCACGAACTGCCGATCTATTTCTTTGCCGGTGAGGAAGACCCCTGTATCGGCGGCCTGAGCGGTCTGGAGAGCTCGATTGACACCCTGCGCAAAGCGGGATATGTCAACATCACCAGCCGCCTGTATCCGCACATGCGGCATGAAACGCTGAACGAGGAAGACCGCCTGCGGGTGTATGAAGAAACTGCCGCGTGGCTGACTGAACAGCTGAACAAGTCTTTATAAATAGATCATCATTGACTTTGAAATGCGGTTTGCTATAATTTAATCCGTTAACGACGAAGGAGACGCACTCGTGAGATGGACCCGTTCGGAACTGCTGCAGTCCGGGAAAAATGTGAATTTTGACACGGAAGCAGTCATTGATCCCGAAGTATTCAGGGACAATGCCAGAATCAACGGAACCAGGGATATCCGGGTAACCGGCCATGGCTTTCTGGATGAACATTCCGGCTGTTTCTATGCGGATATCAATGTGTCCGGCATTATGCTGATACCGGATGCGGTGACGGGAAAGGAGATTGAATATCCTTTTGAAACCGGCGGCGAGGAAGTATTTGCCTTTGAGGACACCGGAGAAGACGGCGTTTGGATCGTTACGGATGATGTCATTGATCTGTACCCGGCAGTGATCGCTCAGATCCTGATGGAGGTGCCGATGCAGGTGACCATCGCTTCTTCGGATGAATACCCCAGCGGTGACGGCTGGCGGGTCATCAGCGAAGAAGAGTATCAGAAAAGTCAGGAGGACAGAATTGATCCCCGCCTGGCAAAACTGAAGGAATTTAAATCAGAAAATCAATAGGGAGGTGTCAGGCAGATGGCAGTACAGCAGAGAAGAGTATCCAAGACAAGAAAGAATAAGAGAAGAACGCATTACAAGCTCGCAGCTCCGACTCTTGTCAAGTGCCCGGTATGCGGTGAGATGAAGCGTCCTCATCATGCATGCCCGAACTGCGGCGCAGTGGGCAAAGAAGCCCCGGCTGAACAGGCGTAAGCAAAAAAAATGCATTGCCAGCGCAATGCTTTTTTTGTTTTCAGGATAACTCTTTCCGGGGCCGGTCCATGACTGCGGCCATCCCGCTGATCACGATCAGCATACAGCCGGCGAGAATCTTGAGGCCGAGCGGATCATGGTAGATCAGCGTGCCGGCGGCCAGTGATACCACCGGCTCCAGCATGTTGAGAACAGAGGCGGTGGAGGCACCCAGGATCCGGACACCGGTGCTGAACAGGAAGACCCCGGCCAGCGTGCAGAACAGTGCCACGATGACCATCAGAATGAAGGCACGGGCAGTCGGCGGCAAGGCCAGTTCGCCTTTTGCGGCGGCAGACAGGCCGAAGAAGAAAGCGTTGACGGTGCCGACATAGAACACCAGGACAAAAGGATCCAGGCGGGCAAAACTGCATTTTTTGTTCGCAATGACATAGGCGGCGTAGATGATGCCGGACAGGACGGCCAGCAGGATGCCGCCGGAATGCAGCCGGGAGAAATCAGCCATCAGCACCAGGCCGGCAACGGCAGTCACCATTGCGAAGCCGCGGGCCGGCGTGGCTTTTTCACGGAAGATCACGATCATGGCCAGATTGACAAACAGCGGGTTGGTAAACAGGAACATGGTGGCCAGGCCAACCGGGATCAGGGAATACGACGCGGTGAGCAGGGAGGTTGTCATGCCATAGCCGATGAAGGCTGCCAGGATC
>JAFRHT010000064.1 GCA_017433125.1 Solobacterium sp. | reverse complement strand
TTGACGGCCGGCGACGGTTGAAAATGCAAAGTTGGCTTCGACATACAAAGTATGGCAAAGCCAGCGCCTTAAGACGCTGGCTTGTGATAAAAGGCTTATAGCCTTAGAGCAAACCACCCGTTTCACGGGTGGTTATGATTTGATACCAGACTGTTAGTTAGAATATACTAACTTTAAACAGCCCGATACGGAAATATGATGGAACACGAATCCGGGGCAGTGGGATAATGCATTGTTTGTCCCGATGCGGGGCCGGGATAAGAGTCCAGCATTCGGATATATGCCTGTCAGCATGGCAGGCAATAATATAACAGTCTGGTTAGTCTCATCTAATCAAGGCTGTTCATAAACAGAAAGGGAATTTGTATGAGTGAGAAAAAGAAAGACCCCTCAGCCATAGCCTGGCTGCTTGACCAGGCGGGGGAGCATCGCCGGCAGTACGCGGTCAGCGTGGTTCTGGCTGTCTGCGGTGTCCTTTGCTCAGTGGCACCGTACTTCGCGGTAGCAGGTATTGTCCGGGCCATGATGGCCGGGCAGCGGGACCTGCCGTTCTATCTGCGGCGCTGCTTCGTGATGGCTGTGCTGTGGCTGGGCCGGGTGCTGTTCCATGCCCTGAGCACCGCCACCAGTCACCGGGCCACATTCGCTGTACTGGGGGAGATCCGCAAGCGGGGTCTGGAGAAGCTGACCCGGATGCCGCTGGGCGATGTCCTGGCAGAGTCCTCCGGAGCTTTGAAAAACACGCTGATCGAGCGGATTGACGCGATTGAGACAACCCTGGCGCATATCGTGCCGGAGTTTACCGCCAACCTGCTCGTCCCGGCGATCATGATCATTTATATCTTCACGATTGACTGGCGCATGGGGCTGGCTTCCCTGCTGACCGTGCCGCTTGGCCTGGCCTGCTACATCGGCATGATGGCCGGCAGTGCCGGTTTCTATGAGCGGACAGTCAAGGCGACCAAAGCCCTGAACTCCACGGCAGTTGAATACATCAACGGGATCCAGGTCATCAAGGTGTTCGGCAAAACAAAAAGCAGTTATGAGCGCTTTGCGGCCGATGCCAATGAGGCCGCGGCCAGCTTTGTCGACTGGATGCGCTCCAGTATCATCCCGTTTACATTTGCCATGGTGATCATGCCGGCCACTATGGTCAGCATCCTGCCGATCGGCGGCCTGCTGGTCAGAGGCGGCAGCCTGGCAGCACAGGATTTTGTCTATATCATCATCCTGTCAGTCGGACTGATCGCCCCGCTGATTACCTGCATGAGCTATTCGGATGACATCCGGACCATGGGGACAATCGTCGGGGAAGTCCGCCGGATCGTAGAGGCTCCGGAAATGAACCGTCCGCTGACCGGTACGGCGCCGGAAGAAAACGCCCTGCGGCTGGAAGATGTCCGCTTCAGCTATGGTGACAAGGAAGTGCTCCATGGCATAAACATGGAGATCCCGGAAGGCAGTTTTACCGCCCTGGTAGGACCGTCCGGTTCCGGCAAATCAACCATTGCGCGGCTGATTGCTTCGCTGTGGGAGGCGGACAGCGGCCGGATCATGCTGGGCGGCAAGGACTTGCGCGGGATCCCGCTGGATATCTGTGCCGACCGGGTTGCGTTTGTGTCCCAGGACAATTATCTCTTCAACATGAATGTCCGGGAAAATATCCGTCTTGGCCGGCCGGACGCTTCAGATGCCGAAGTGGAAGAAGCGGCCCGGATGAGCGGCTGCCACGAATTCATCCTGTCACTGGAGAACGGCTATGAAACAATGGTCGGTTCTTCCGGCAGCCACCTGTCCGGCGGCGAACGGCAGAGAATATCCATTGCCAGGGCCATGCTCAAGGCCGCGCCGATTGTCATTCTGGACGAAGCGACAGCGTATACCGACCCGGAAAACGAAGCGGTAATCCAGCGCTCTGTCAGCCGGCTTACCGCAGGGAAGACCCTGATTGTCATTGCCCACCGGCTGTCCACAGTCCGGGATGCCGACCGGATCTACGTGATCAAAGACGGACTGGTTGATGATGCCGGCACCCATGAGGAGCTGATGAATCATCATGGTCTGTATGAAACAATGTACCGGGCGCATATGGCAGCCCGGGATCAGGAGGTGAGTCTCAATGGTTAAAACAATCCGGAAATTCTTTGCCTTCTGCGGCGCGGAGAACCGCCGGAAGTTCCGGCTGTCCATCCTGCTGGGGCTGGTCCAGGCCATTTTTGAAGCGCTCAAGATTCCGGCAATCGCGGTCATGGTGCGGGCCGTCCTGGGGCCGGGCATAACCATGCGGGATGTTCTGATGTCGCTTGGCATCATGCTGGTGAGCATCATCGGTGCCGGTCTGGCCAAGGCAAAGGCAACGATGCTGCAGACGGAAGGCGGCTATGATACCTGTGCCCGCAAGCGCATTGAGATTGCCGAGCATATGCGGTATCTGCCGATGGGCTATTTCAATACGAACAGTCTCGGGCAGATCACTTCGGTCACGACCAATGTCATGCAGAATCTGGAAAATGTCGCGACCCGGGTTGTCATGCTGGTCTGTGAAGGCCTTCTGACCACCGGTGTAATCATCGTCATGCTCATGTTCTTTGACCGGCGGATTGCCCTGGTGCTGCTGGGCGGCCTGTGCCTGTTCCTGCTGGCCAACGCGGCTCTGCAGAAAGCGGCCGGAACCATGGCGGGAAGGAAAATATCTGCTGATGAAAAGCTGGTGGAAAAAGTCATGGAGTACCTGCAGGGCATGACCGAAGTCAAGGCTTATCATCTCAGCGGGGAGAAAAGCCGGGAACTCAATGAAGCGATCGGGGTCAACGTGCAGACGAACACGGATATGGAAATGACCCTGATCCCCCGGATGACACTGCAGAACTATGTGGCCAAGCTGACAGGGGTGGCCATGGTCTTCTTCTCCTGCCTGTTCTATGTACAGGGTTCCATGGATACCCTGACGGCGGTGGTTATGGTCATCTCAGCTTTCATCGTCTATGCCAGCCTGGAGACAGCCGGCAATTATTCGGCGCTGCTGCGGGTTGTGGACATGAGTGTTGACCGGGCGCAGGAAATCCTGTCCGTACCGCCGATGGACCTGTCCGGGGAAGCACATGACCCGCAGAGTCTTGATATGAAGGCGGACCATATCGACTTCTCCTATGACAAAAGAAAGATCATCGATGATGTCTCCCTGGTGATTCCGGAACGGACATCCACAGCCATTGTCGGTCCCTCCGGCGGCGGGAAGACCACCCTGGTCAACCTGCTGGCCCGGTTCTGGGATGTTGACCGCGGCACCGTGACACTCGATGGCCGGGATGTGAAGGAATATGATATTGATTCGCTGATGAAGAACTTCAGTTTTGTCTTCCAGAACGTCTATCTGTTCCACGATACGATTGCCAACAATATCCGCTTCGGTGAACCCGATGCCGATATGGAGCGGGTCATAGCGGCAGCGAAGAAAGCGAGCTGCCATGATTTCATCATGCAGCTGCCGGATGGTTATGACACGGTGATCGGTGAGGGCGGTGCAAGTCTTTCCGGCGGGGAGCGGCAGAGAATATCGATTGCCCGGGCCATGATGAAGGATGCGCCGGTGATCTTCCTGGATGAGGCAACAGCCAATGTCGACCCGGAAAACGAGAATGAACTCATGCAGGCGATCGAAGCTTTGACAAAGGACAAGACCGTGGTCATGATTGCCCACCGGCTCAAGACAGTCGAGCACGCGGACCAGATCCTGGTCGTGGATCATGGGAAGATCGTACAGCAGGGAAAGCATGCGGATCTGATGCGTCAGGAAGGTATTTACCGGAACTTTGTCATCGAACGGCGGGAAGCTGCCGGCTGGAAAGTCAAAAACGCCTAAGCGTCATTCGCGTTATCAATTACACGCAAAAGCGGGATGAGAGTCCCGCTTTTCAGTCGTCCTAGTGGACAGTTGAGCACAAGAAGAGATTAAAAAGAGGAAGAAAGAAGACTGTGCGAAACAGAGAATCCACCCGCTAGGCGGGTGGAGAGACAGGTGCTTCTTGTAGAAAGAAGCACCTCATCAAACCTATCATA
>JAFRHT010000063.1 GCA_017433125.1 Solobacterium sp. | reverse complement strand
CAGCCACCGGCCAGCGTCTCTGCAGGGTTGTCAGGACATCCGAGCGGGCCGCGGTATTTTTGCCGGTGATCAGCCCGATACTGAACGGATAAGGCGGCAGCGGTTTCTTGTGCTCCGGGGCAAAGAGCCCTTCCGTCTCCAGCTTTTTCTTCAACTCCTCGTACTGCCGGTACAATTCACCCAGCCCGGCAGCCTGCATGGCCGTGACGATCAGCTGCATCTCACCGCGGGCTTCGTAGACATTCAGGTCCGCCTGGACCAGCACCTTGTCACCATCCTTCGGCAGGAACTTCACACGGCTGTTGGCCGAAGCAAACATGACGCAGCGAATCTGGGCGCCGCCGTCCTTCAGGCTGAAATACCAGTGGCCGGAACGGTAATTCGAAAAATTGCTGATTTCTCCTTCCACCAGCACTCTCTGAATCAGCGGGTCCCCTTCCAGCTTCTGCTTCACATAGTGAACCAGGGCGGATACCGAAACAGCCCGCTGGCTCATATTCTGTCAAGAACCCCGTTGATCAGTTTATGGGAATCCTTATCGCCGTATTTGCGGGCGATCCGGATATACTCATCAATGATAACCGGCGCTTCCACGGTCTTCAGGTCAAATTCCGCGCAGCCGCACAGCAGTATGGCCTGTTCAATAATGCCGAGACGGTCAAAAGACCAGTGTTCAAGCACCTGATTGATATAACCGATATAACGGTCTTTCTCCCGGACCGCCGTGTCCACGACCCTGCCCATGTACTCATCACTGCGGATATCAGCTTCCTCAGCATCTTCAAGAAGGATTTCCGCATCCCGCGGCCAGATGAGATACTGATAGACACAGATGACTGCAGCTGTCCGGCTGACATGACGGTTCAGTTCTTTTTCATTCTGGATGGTCATAACTTCCTCCAATGAAATATTCTATCATACTGCCATGCTATTTGTTCATGAAATAGGCATTCACAAACCCTCCCGGCAGCTGCAGTAAGTACCCTTTTCAAGAGAAAAACAGAGCAGTCAATCTGCTCTGCTGTTTTTACAGGGTTTCGATCTTGATCAGATTCGTATTGCCTGACTGACCGTTGGTGACGCCGCCGGTAATGATGATATTGTCACCCGGCTGCAGCGCGAACACATCGCGGGCCACATTCTTGGCGGTGTAGAACAGCACATCGGTGGAATTGAACATTTCACACATGCACGGCGTCACACCCCAGGACAGGGCCAGGCCCCGCCAGGTTTTCTCATCAGTGGTCAGGCCGATGATATCAACCGGTGAGCGGAACCGGGAAACCATGCGAGCCGTACGGCCGCTCAGCGTGCAGGCCACGATGGCTTTGGCGTGCAGGTCAATGGCCATGCCGCAGGTGGCGTGGGATATCGCGTCCACATCATTTTTAATCTGGAATTCATAGTTATAGAACCGCTTGCTGTAATGGATGTTCTTTTCGGTTTCGGTGACGATTTTTGCCATGGTCAGCACCGCCTGTTCCGGATACAGTCCGGCGGCAGTCTCACCTGACAGCATCACCGCGCTGGCCCCGTCGTATACCGCGTTGGCCACATCGGAAGCCTCTGCCCGGGTCGGGCGCGGATTATGAATCATGGACTCCAGCATTTCCGTGGCAACGATTGCCCGCTTGCCGAGCTTCCGGCATATTTCAATCAGATTCTTCTGGATGGAAGGCAACTGCTCCAGCGGGACTTCGACGCCCATGTCGCCGCGGGCCACCATGATGCCGTCACAGGCTTCACAGATATCCTCGATCTGATCCACCCCGGACTGGTTTTCGATCTTGGCAATCAGTTCCGCGGTATGGCCGTAACCGTGGCTTTCGAGGAGTTCCTGAATATCGAGCAGATCCTGCTTGACCGATACGAATGAGCACGCAATGAAATCAACATCATTTTCCACGCCAAATAGAATGTCCTTCGCATCCTGTTCGGAAAGATATTTCTGTTTGATGTGCTTGCCCGGGAAAGCCATGCTCTTGCGGTCGGACATCACCCCGCCGCTGACGACTTCCGTCTCGATCCTCGTGCCGTCTGTACTGAGTACCCGGAACGCCAGCAGGCCGTTATTGACCAGAATCGTATCACCCGGATTCATTTCGTTGGCGAGATTCCCGTAACTGACTGAAACCATCGAGTCATCACCTTCCACCTTCTCGGTGGTAAAGGTAAAGCGGCTTCCTTCCGCCAGTTCGATCTTCCCGTCCTTGAACGTCCCGATCCGGAATTCCGGTCCCTTGGTATCCAGCATGATGGCTACCGGCAGGTGCAGCTGATTACGGACTTTCTTGATTGTATTGATACGCTTCAGATGTTCCTCGTGCGTCCCGTGGGAAAAATTCAGACGGGCGACATTCATCCCGGCAAGGCAGAGCTTCGTGAGCATTTCCTCGGAATCACTGGCCGGTCCGATTGTGCATATGATTTTTGTTTTTCTCATAAATAAAATCTCTTTTCTGTAAAGTGACCGTATCCTGAAACCCGATCACAACTTGATCATAATATACTTCCCGGGAATAGAAAACAATGATTTTTCCAGAGAGTATCATTCATTCTTATGATGATTTCGGAACAGGAATGATACAATCAGGATATGACTCGGAATAAAAAGCTTTCTGTCATGCAGAAGCTGGCCGGACATCTGAAAACCGTACATGATCACCGCCGTGAAGTCCGCCGGTACTGTTTTGCCTGCGGCCTGTATTATCAGGGCCTGACACATGATCTTTCCAAATACAGTCCAGCAGAACTCGCGGAAAGCGTGAAGTATTTCCAGGGCTGGCGCTCACCCTATGACGCGGAGCGGGAGCTTTACGGCTATGCGCCCGGATGGCTCCATCACAAAGGCCTGAACCGGCATCACTGGGAATACTGGTATGACATGCAGAAAGGTGCTTATAAGCCGGTGAAGATGCCCTACCGTTATCTGGTGGAAAGCGTCTGTGACCGGATCGCCGCCAGCCGGGTCTACCTGAAAGAAAACTATACACAGGCCAGCCCGCTGGAATATTTCCTCTCCCGGCCGGCCAGGAACTATATGCATCCGGAAACCGCGGCAGAAATGGAAGCGATCCTGCGGGATGTGGCTGAAAACGGTGAAGATGCCGCCTTTGCCCGGATCAGGGAAACCATGAAAAATCATTCCAGACGTTAAACAGCGCAAAAAAAAATATGAATCTGAAAGATATCTATCCCCTTCTCAGCAGCACGGATTTTACCGCCCCGACCGGCTTTTCGGTCGTTTTGCCGCTGGTAGAGCAGAATGATGAACTGTGCATCCTGTTTGAGGTCCGCAGCGCGGCCATTTCGCAGGGCGGCGAAGTCTGCTTTCCCGGGGGAAAAATCGAACCGGATGAAACCGCCTGGCAGGCGGCTGTACGGGAAGCCTGCGAGGAGCTTCTTATAGCCCCTTCCCAGCTTGAAATCCTGAAACCGATGCCTGATGCATATTCCTCAAGAGCGGCGCAGATTCACTGTTTTATCGGCCTCCTGCACGATTACCGCAATACCTACAGCAAAGCCGAGACTGAACGCGTCTTTCTGCTGCCGGTCGAACGGCTGCTGCGGATGGAACCGGTTGCCGGCACCTATCAGCTGAAACGGCAGTTTGATGACACCTTCCCCTTTTCGCTTCTGCCCGGCGGCCAGACGTATCAGTTCCGCAGCCGGCGGGAAACCCTGTGGTTTTATGAAACGGAAGAAGCAGTCATCTGGGGCCTGACGGCAGGAATCCTTCACCACTTTCTGGAAACCCTCAAAGCCCGCCGAACCGCCGCAGATGAAAAGACAGATCACCCGGAGGATTGAATCATGAACATGCGTGAAGATGCAAATACCATTATTGCCGCGGCCCTGAACGCCGCAAACCCCGACACCGCCGTCCGCAAAGCTCTGCAGGATCTGCCGGAAGTCAAAGGCCGGATTTTCCTTACGGCGATCGGCAAAGCTGCCTGGCAGATGAGTGCCGCAGCCGCCGGATATCTCGGCAGCCGGCTGGACGAAGGCATCTGTATAACCAAATACGGACATGTGATGGGAACCATCCCGAAAGTGACCTGTTTTGAAGCCGGACATCCGGTTACAGACGACAACTCCGTACAGGCCACTGCCGCAGCCATCCGGCTGGCCGAAAACCTGCAGGCAGATGACCTGCTTGTCTTCCTGGTGTCCGGCGGCGGTTCGGCCCTGTTTGAAGCCCCGGCAATCCCATTGGGGGAACTGCAGGATATCACCAGACAGCTGCTGGCCTGCGGGGCTGATATCGTTGAAATGAATACAATCCGCAAGCGTCTTTCCCTGGTCAAAGGCGGCAAATATGCCAAACTGGCTTCCCCGGCCCGGGTATTTGCAGTGATACTTTCGGATATCATAGGTGATCCGCTCGATATGATCGCCTCCGGCCCGGCCTGCGCAGATCATACAACCTGCGCTGACGCCCTCGCCATTGTCAGAAAATACCGTCTGCAGCTTTCCGAACAGGCCCTGGCCTGCCTGCAGGCAGAAACCCCGAAAGAACTGGACAACGTCGAAACCAGGATTACCGGCAGTGTCCGCCAGCTCTGCGCGGCGGCAGAAGAGACGAGCCGCCGGCTTGGCTATGAGCCGCATTTCCTGACCGCCTCCCTGAACTGTGAAGCCCGGGATGCCGGCCGGTTCCTGGCAGCCATCGGACAGGACCATTGTCATGACAGCAAAGCCCTGGCATATATCTGCGGCGGCGAAACAATCGTGCACGTACACGGCAAAGGACTTGGCGGCCGTAATCAGGAACTTGCCCTGGCCGCGGCCGAAGGCATTGCCGGCCTGGACAGCGTATTGCTGTTCTCGCTGGGCAGTGACGGCACCGACGGGCCGACCGACGCTGCCGGCGGAATCGTGGACGGAAGCACTGCCGGCGCCCTGCATGACATGGGTGTATCAATACCGGATATATTGGCCGACAACGATGCCTATCATGCCCTGCAGAAAGTCAAAGGACTGATCATGACCGGGCCAACCGGCACCAATGTCAATGATCTGACCGTCCTGCTGATCCGGCCCTGACTGAAAAAGCAGAACTGCCACGCAGTTCTGTTTTTTTATAGACCGTATACGGCAATGCCGGCGGCCGCAGCCAGGCAGATCAGCTGAATCGGTGAGAGTCCGCCTTTTCTGATTTTTCTTGAACCAAAATAAACGGCACTGAGCATGCTTGTCAGAAGCAGCGGCCGGATCTGTACAGTTTCTTTTATAACAATTCCGTTCCGGCAGATCATCGCAATACCCGTTGCCAGGATAATGCCGATCATACCCGGCTTCAGGCCGCGCAGCACTGCCTGCACATACTGGTTTTTCAGTACGGTTTTCAGCAGCGCCGTCACCAGCAGGATAATGATGAATGACGGCAGCACAACCGCCAGTGTGGCTGTCAGCGCCCCGGCCAGGCCGGCCTGCGAGCTGCCTACATACGTTGCCAGATTCACCATAATCGGACCCGGCGTGCTTTCACTGACGGCAATCATATACGTCAGCATTTCTTCATCCAGCCAGCCGTAGGAAAGCACGATATCCCGGATCAGCGGGATTGCGGCATATGCTCCGCCGAAGGCAAAACAGCCGACTTTCAGGAAACCGATCAGTAGTTCCAGCAGAATCATTTTGCCTGTCCTCCCTTCTTTGTCAGATAGAGGATCAAGCTGACCAGACCGGCTGTCAGCATCACCAGGATCGAAGATATCCCCAGTGAAAAGATATTGATTGCCAGCATGGCCGCGGCTGCCGCTGCCATAATCATCCGCGGCATGGTTTTCTGCGGCATCTTCTTCAGCATTTTGACAGCCGCGTCAAGAATCAGGATACCGACGGCGATCTTGATCCCCTGAAAAGCATGGGCAATTGCCGTGATCGCGAGAAAGTCATCCAGAAACATGGATATGGCATAGATAATGACAAAGGACGGCAGGACAATCCCGGCAGTAGCGGCCAGGGCCCCGGCAAAGCCTTTTCGCATATAGCCCACATAGGTTGCGCAGTTGATCGCAATCGGGCCTGGTGTGGATTCAGCAATGACCGTGATATCCATCATTTCATCATGGGTAATCCACTGTTTGTTCTCCACACAGGCATTTTCAATCAGCGCGATCATGGCATAGCCGCCGCCGAACGTAAACAGGCCGATGCGGGCAAACGTCAGAAACAGATCCGCAAGCAGATTCATATCTCTTCCTCCCTGCGGAATACACACTGGCAGACCAGCGGATCCCGGCACAGCACTTCCGACTGCACCTTCATGGACGCAAACGCCTGGCTCAGTTCATCCAGAGCTTCCTGCTTCGGCAGATAATGAATGTGATATCCGTATCGTTCCCCATAGACCAGCCCGGCTTCCTTCAGCACTTTCATGTGCTGGGAAACAGCCGATTCGGTAATCCCGAGTTTCCTGGCCAGAGACCGGACGCAGTGCTTCCGTATCAATAAGTTCTGAAAAACAGAAAACCTGGTTGGTTCTCCCAGGGCTTTCAGCATGATTGCAAGATCCATAAGCCACTCCTTTGATTAAGTAATGGCTTAATTATAATCCGTCGTTTATTTAAGTCAAGGCTTCATCAGAACCGTTTTGCCAGACTGTTTACAAATGTGTGCGTCCAGACGCTCAGCACAGCAATCAGAACCAGCTGAAGGGAATACTGCCACCCGGCTGTCCATCCCTTCATGCTGAAGAGGAACAGCACCGGATACTGCCAGAGATAGATTTCATAACTATACGCGCTGACTTTCTTCACAGGCGGCAGATCAAGCAGCCGGCCGAGGTTTCTGCTGCTGACACAGCACCACAGCATCAGCGCCGTAAACAGCGCGTACAGCACCAGGCCGTATCGGCAGACAGCCGGATCCGTACCGGAAACCTTCAGGAACAGGTACACTGATATGACAATGTAGACCAGTCCGATCATAAGTGACAGCAGCGGCTTCATCCGCTTTTTCTTCTGTTTTCGGACAGCCGCATGCCAGCCCAGCAGAGCCCCGAGCAGCAACGCATGGATGCGGGTATCCGTACTGTAGTAAAGAACGGTCTGTGAAGCATCTGTCAACAGTGCCCGGACCGGCATGATAAACAATGAGATCAGGGTCAGAATCCCTATCATTTTAAGGCCTTTTCCGCTTCTGCGGCAGACCAGATACAGCCATGGCCAGATCAGTTCAAACTGGACCAGCACCGCGATATACCAGAGATGCGTGAAGGCCGACGTATTGCTGAGGTTGGCGAAATAATCCGCCTGTTTGGCAATCTGCCAGTAATTGTTGTATCCGAACAGAATACTGGCTACTTCTTCGTGCGCGTTGATCAGGCGGAACCGGTCGGTCAGAGCCAGGGCTTCCACCGTAACAAATAAAACAATGACAAGTGTAGGATACAGCCGAACGAACCGTTTCCGATAGTACGTAAGAACCCCGATCCGGCCCCGGCTGACTGCAGCATAAGCAGTCAGAAACCCGCTGATGACAAAGAAAATGACAACACCGAAAAACCCGCCGGGCATCAGCCGCGGGAACGCATGGTACAGCAGCACACCGGCCAGGGCCAGTGTCCGCAGACCGTCCAGGCCGTTAATTCTCTTCCTGCCGCGGGTCATAACTCCGTTTCCAGTTCTCCAGTATCTCCCGGTTGATCGTTTCCCGGATCAGTTCGGCATAGGCCTTCGAGCCTGCCGTATTGGGATGCAGGCCGTCGGCGAGGATATACTCACTGACATGCTTCAGTGCCAGATCCTCCCATTCAACCATATATGCGTCATCATGGCGGGCCACAACATTGCGTGTTTTTTCATTGGAATCATTGGTGACACCGACGGTCGTCAGCCAGAATGTCGGCCTACCGCCGCTGTGCTGGATGAGTTCTTCCACATCCTCTTCATTGATATAGGAATTTGCGCCGAGGGAAAAGACGATCACATCACCCAGGGCATTGTTTTCCTCCAGGTAATACAGCGTATTCATCCCCTCGTAGATCGTCCGCCCGAAGACAGCATCAAAATATCCGTTTGGGAAAACCTCATACAGTTCTGTCAGGGCTGCCAGCATGACGGAATCACCAATGCCTGTTACATGCATTTCGGACGCATCCGTATAAGCATCCTGCAGGTCATATATCGCCTTGTGTGCTTCATATTCTTCTTTCTGCTGCCGCAGCAGTTCTTCCTGAGCCCGGCGGATCCGCTCTGCTTCCTCTTCCTGTTTCTTACGGAGCATTTCCTCGATTTCTTCCGCTTCTGCCCGGGCTTTCTGCGGCACCGTGGCAAAACTGAAAACACCCAGTGCGAACACACAGGCCATGAAAACGGTAAATATACGGTAAATCAGCCAGACAATGCCCCTTTTTCTGAACATACGCAATTATCATTTTATCAGACGAAAAGAAAAGAATCAGCCCGGCTGGCTGATTCTTTCATTCAGAACATATGTGTTTGTTTATTTTGACGCATTTTCACCGGCAATGCGGCCGAAGACGACAAAGTCGGTTACGGCATTTCCACCCAGACGGTTGCCGCCGTGTACGCCGCCGGTCACTTCACCGCAGGCATACAGGCCCGGGATAACATTGCCGTCGGTCCCGATGACTTCAGCTTCCTTGTTAATGCGGACACCTCCCATGCAGTGATGGATGCCAGGAGCGATCTTGACAGCATAATACGGAGGATTGGACATATCTGTCAGCAGGGCATCAAATGCCTCCCGGCCGAATTCTGCATCGTTCTTTGCCGCACAGGCAGCCTGCCAGGTTTCCAACGTTTCCTTGAGCGTTGCTTCATCAACCCCCATCAGGGCAGCCAGGTCGGAAACTGTGTCACACTTGGTCATCAGTCCCTTGTTGACATACTTCTCAATAACAGTGGATTCCTTGGCCATGTTCTCATCCGCAATCAGCCATGCATAGCTGTCTGTCTGGGCATTTACGTTGGCCGAAACGACATCACGGGTCAGGATTTCATTGCAGAAGCGCTTCCCTTCCGCGTTGATCAGGATGGCACCGTCACCGCGCAGTGATTCGGAAATCAGTGATCCGTCAGCCTGGACAACAGTCGGATGGATCTGGATCTGGTCAAGATCAACGAAATCTGCGCCGATCGCTTCCAGGAATGCAATCGCATCACCGGTGACTGTCGGGGCATTTGTGGAAACATAGCCTTTCAGATCAGGTCTGTACTTGACAATCAGATCCGGATTGGAGCCGAAACCGCCGGTGGCAATAATGACATTGTCAGCGTAAATGGTAATGTTGTTGCCGTCAGGCCCGGTCGCATGCAGTCCGGCTGCTTTGCCGTCTTCCATGAGAATCTCGTCAACCTTGGCTTCATAGATGATTTCAATACCGAGATCATTGCAGGTCTGGGTCAGGTGCTCAACCAGATATGTACCAACGGAAAGGATCTTGTTCTCGGCATTGACCGGCCGGTGCTGACGCATGGCAGATGCACCTCCGGCCTGCCCGACGTTGCTCAGCGGGGCGCCGATGGAATCAAGCCAGTCGATGGCAGCCGATGAATTGTCAGCCAGTGTCCTTACCAGTTCCGGATTGTTGATGTCATGACCGCCCTTCATCGTATCCGCATAGTAGAGATCACGAGAGTCTTCAATCCCCTGCTCTGCCTGATAATGCGTTTCAGCTGCGTTCATGCCGCCGGTGGCATAACTGGAATTACCGCCGGTAACTGAGCCTTTCTCAAGAATAATGACATTGCGGCCGTTCTGTGCGGCAGTAATGGCTGCGGTCATTCCGGCACCGCCGGCTCCGGCAATGACAATGTCAGCAGTCTTTTCAATATCTTCTGCCGGGCCCTTGATTACCTTGGGTTCGAGCGCGGCGGGATCCGCACCGGCCTGGGTCAGGCAGTTGTTCAGCGCGGCAAAGAATGCATTTGATGTAACTGTGGCACCGCTGATGCTGTCAATATTCGGCGACTGTGCTTCCATCGCATCCGCGACCAGTCTCGGCAGTGCTGCTCCGCCGACCGTCGGTGTTTCTCCGTCAGCAACGTATTCAATACTTTCAATTGCGTTGTCAGAAACAGTTACTTTCAGTTTAAGCGGGACGCCGGCGCCCCCATAACCATTTGCTTCCGCCTCATACGTTCCGGCGGCAAACAGTGCCCCTTCCGGTACGACTGCCTGCGCAGGTTTGTTCATCTGACCGATTACAAGGTTCAGAATCAGTGACAGAACAAGCGTGGCAGCAACAAACAGCAATGATTGTTTACTGTCTTTCATATTTATCCTCCTGATAGTTCTTTTCAAATAATACCATTTCAAGTAATCTACGGCAAATATCACATTTTAAAAAGGGTTCATGAAATACCCCCGACTGGATGGCTTCCGTAAAAATGCGTAATCCTTTACTGACGGTACGATAGAACCCGCATACACGGCCGGATGAACCTTCCGGGACAGAAATCAGGCTATTTATCATATTTTAACTTCAGTTTTTCATTCTCTTTCCGGCTGGCAGACTCTATAATGAATATCGAACGAAATAAATATCCGCCATGACAGACCATATGCAATATCTCATGCATGAATACTCACTCTTATACCAGGCAGCTGCGTGGTTTTTGACTGCGCTTGGCATCTGGAAGATTCTGGAAAAATGCCATCAGAAAGGTTTCTGGGGTCTGATCCCGGGATTCCGGTATTATAAGCTTGCTCAGGCTGCCGGCCGTGAATCCGAGGGCGTCATGGCCCTGGTATTTGAAATACCGATGTATTTCCTGCTTGCGGTATCGCTTTTCATACCGGCAGATGATCCCTGCCAGCGTTTCATTTCGCTTGCGGTCATTGCCTGCGGTCTGATTATGATCATATATAAGATCCGGGTTACAGCCGGTCTGGCAAGGACATTCGGCGCTACTGTCCTGTGGTCCATCCTGTGGGCTGCCATCCCGTACTTCCCTGCCCTCCTGTGGGGGTATTCCAGACGCTATCAGCCGGTGAATCTCGGCAAGGTCGCAGAAAACGAACTGTTGGCCGGCACAGCTCCGGCTGTGCTGCCCGCTGCCCTTGACCATAATGCTTCCGATGATGGCCTGGTGATCCACATCCGGCAGCGGACAGCCTGGGATTTCCTGCGCCGGCGTTACCTGCTCAAGGATATCAACCTGACGATCCCCAACGGTTCTCTGGTATTGCTGCTTGGCGGTTCCGGTTCCGGCAAGACTACCCTGGTCAATGCCATCAACGGCTATGAAAAAGCTGATGCCACCATCCTGCTCAACGGCGTTGATGTCTATGAGAATTATGAACAGATGAAGTATCGGATCGGCTATGTGCCCCAGCAGGACCTCCTGCGGCAGAACGATACCGTCAACAGCACCCTTCAGGACGCAGCAAAACTGCGGCTTCCGGCCGGCACGAATAGTTCCGAGATTCACAACCGGGTTACCGAAGTTATGGATTCCCTCGGGATGACCAGCGGCCGTTCCGGCCTGGTTGCCAAGAAATCCGGCGGGCAGAAGAAAAGAATTTCCATCGGCATGGAACTGATTTCTGATCCGGAACTGTTTATTCTGGATGAGCCGGACTCCGGCCTGGACGGTGTCATCGCCCGTGAACTGTTTGAAAAGCTGAAGGAAATTGCCGATACCGGCAAGATTGTCATTACCATTACACATATTCCGGACCGGGTTGCTGATCTTTTCGATTATGTGATTGTCCTGGCCAGGGATTCGGGCCGGGTTGGCCGTCTCGCTTTTTTCGGAACACCGGATCAGGCAAGAAATTTCTTCGGGCAGCCGACGATGGAACGTGTTGTTATGTGTGTCAACCGCAAGGATGAAGGCGGCGAAGGCCGGGCTGATGAATTTATTGAAAAGTATGCCCGTATGACCATGGAAAGTGAGGCCGGAAATGACTAAGAAAATACGTTATAACGGCCGCTTCAGGCAGACATTCATCTATCTCGGCAAACTGCTGCGGATGTTTATCTATCAGAATGACTGGAAAGTCCTGCCGATGGCTGCCATTATTGCCGGCCTGGTCACCTTTGCGGTCGGAAACAACATCTTCAAGACCCAGGAAGGAACGCTGTCAGGATGTTTCTCCCTCGTCTGCGTATGCATCTGGAACGGTTTCTTCAACTCAATCCAGTCGGTCTGCCGTGAACGCCCGATCATCAAGCGGGAACACCGCTCCGGCATGTATATCAGTTCGTATATCGTTGCCCATATGCTTTACCAGATGATGCTGTGCATGGCCCAGACTGTTATCCTGATCGTCATCTGCAACATTGCCGGCATGGATTTTCCGGACAAATCCCTGATTACCGGAAGCTTCATGGCCGACTTCGGCATCTCCCTGTTCCTGATAACCTATGCGGCCGACATGCTGTCACTGGCCCTGTCCTGCCTGGTCAAAAACACCACAACCGCCATGACTGTCATGCCGTTCATGCTGATTTTCCAGCTTGTCTTTTCAGGCGGTCTGATCTATCTGGAAGGACCGGCAGAAAAACTGACCAGCCTGACCATTGCCCGCTGGGGTCTGGAGGATCTCTGTACGCTGGCAGATTACAATTCCCAGCCGATGGTAACCCTGTGGAATACGGTATTCAAATTCCGGGCCATGGAAATTGACGGATACAAGCCGATCGAAATACTGACCGATTCCATCCTGCAGGAAGGAAAACTGGACCAGGTCCTGCAGGAATCCGGATTATACAACACCAACCCGGCTTACAATTATCTCCCCGGTACGATCTGGAAATGCTGGGCCATCCTCCTGGTAGTCATTGTGGTATCGTCCGCAGCATCCATCATGCTGCTGCAGTTCATCGACAGAGATAAAAGATAGCAGATCATCTGCTATCTTTCTTTTTCCTCCCGGTATTTCTTTTCCGGTATGCCGATCAGCGAACCAAGCCATTCCATGCGGTCCTCGAGCCGCACTTTTCTGTCTTCGACGCCTCCTTCCACACCGACGAGATACGCCCGGTTCAGATCATGGGCCGGAATATCGTATTTCTCCGTAATCGCCTGAAACATGTCCAGCGGCAGTGTAATATTGTACGGCTCGGAATGCAGGCCGTTGTAGCGGCCGATACCGAGAATGCCGACCTTCACTTCCACCGGGTCTATATCATCCGCCCACTGCCCCACCAGTTTCCTGTGGCGGTATACGGACAGCCGGTTGTATACAAAGCGCAGCAGGCTGGCCACCCCGAAGCCCAGCATGAACATCAGCGGCGCCGAAACCACTGCCGGCAGATATGTGATCAGCCGGTAGATATCCCGCCAGCCGCCGAATGTCTCACCGATCAGATACACATTGGCAATATAGACCACCGCATAGACAAAGAACGGGATCAGACAGATCAGGCTGTCAGTAACACTGATAGTCATGTCATCCGTCTCCACGCTGAACAGCAGTATCAGGGCCAGAATGGGACATATGATATGCAGCCAGAAGTTCATGCCGGTCACAGCCACAGTCCCGAGCGTCGGCCAGATCAGCGTCAGGGCAAAGATCATGGTCAGCGTTGTACAGATCGCACCGCTGTACTGCAGCAGGATCACCCATTTCGGAAAGGACAGTCTTTTCCGGCGGACACCCTCAATGGCATAGGGAATCATGAACGAAGCCGCGAGCATCGACAGTGTATTGGAATTCACGGTAAACAGTTTATACAGATTCTCACCCCGCTCCGGTGTGATCTCGCTGGGATTCTGGATCAGGCCGCCGGCGATCGCCCGGAAGGTCAGAACACATACCAGGGAACTGGCAGCCAGCGCTATGATGCTGCGCCGCTGATAAAGCGTAATGATGAAGTCTCGGTTTCTCTGTGCCCTGGATATGCCCTTTTTCGGTGCTTTTCTGTAGCGGGTCCGGCCTAAGTATTCACCCGGTTTCCGCCCCAGCAGGAACAGGCAGATTTCATTCATGAAGAACAGCCCGAACGCAAAGGTCAGATTCCGGTCAAATGACCGTGACAGTTTCAGTTTCATGATGACCGAGAAAACAAAATGCGCAACTGACAGAATGATAAAGAACTGCAGGGCCAGACCTCCGTGGCGGACTTCCCCTCCGTACGGGGCCGTCAGACAGAGCAGCAGGCGCATGAGCGCCGCCATGATACCGGCTTTCCCGGTCCAGGCAATATCGTACAGATCATAGTGATACAGACCCGGCACAAATGCATGCCAGGTTGTCCTGCCGGCGGCTGCGAAAACCTTCCATGAGCCGATACAGCCCAGTATCTGCAGCATTGCCAGACCGGCAAAGACATACGCGGAAGGCAGGCCTAAAAAAGAGCCCGGTGCGAATAATTCTGTCAAAAATGCATCCACTATCATGTTGTTTTTCCTTCCGTCTGTATGATGTTATCCGGCCGCATACCGCAGAAAATCATTCAGATACTCTTCCGCTGATACAGCCCTTTCAAGTGTAATCCGTGTTCCGGCAGGCGTATTGCCGGGACCGAAATCTGTCGCAAATTCTTGGCACGCAGTAAGCATTTCCCCAGGCCGGCATGTTACGGCAAAACCGCAGGCAGTATAGCGTCTGGCTGCTTCATTTTCCGGATTGACCAGATTCAGGTAATGGCCGATCCCGGCACGGCTGCCGGCTGCGTATAACCCGCCCTCTTCATCGTACCAGCCCGCAAAGGGATTCTCATAACCCCAGGCAAGATTCTCACCGGTATACTGCAGGCCGTATGCTTCCCGCAGGCCCAGCCAGTGCGTTTTGGTTACAGCTGACATATTGGCATTCACTGCGGCCATGGCCATCAGTTCATCGGCGACAGCAAGGCTGGGAAGATTGTGCTTCTGCCGCTGCCGGTTGCCTTCGATAATCAGCTCCAGTGCCCTTTTTACATTCGGCACCGCGGTTGCGTCGCCATCCGCGCCGTACACAGTCCGCCCGGCCTTTTTTCCAGCGCTGACCCGCCATTTTTCCGCGCCGAAATCAAGGATCCTGACAGCTTCGTCCGCCCCGCGGCAGACAAAGAAATCCCGCAGATTCTTATTTCCAATGACAACAGCGGATTCCATGAATCCATTATACGGCATTGTGCGTAAAAAAACGGCAATGCCTGCCGGCCTGCCGTTTTCTGTGTTTTTACTTGTTGTATTCCCGGTCGTGCGCCTTGACGATAACGTCGTGGGCACCGCCTTCAACAATGGATGTTGCCGATACCAGTGTCAGTTTTGCCTTGGCCTGCAGTTCCGGAATGGACAGGGCGCCGCAGTTGCACATGGTGGACTTGACCTTGGCGGTTGTCACCGCCACATTGTCCTTCAGAAGTCCGGCATACGGGACATAAGAATCAACACCCTCTTCAAATGTCAGTTTGGTCTTTGACCCGCCCAGATCATACCGCTGCCAGTTCCTGGCCCGGTTGGAACCTTCTCCCCAGTATTCCTTTACATACGCACCGTTAACTACCAGCTTTTCACCCGGAGCTTCTTCAAATCTCGAGAAGTAACGGCCCAGCATGACAAAGTCCGCGCCCATGGCCAGGGCCAGGGTAATGTGATAATCGTAGACAATGCCGCCGTCACTGCAGATCGGCACATAAATACCGGTTTCCTTATAATATTCATCTCTGGCCTTGGCGACCTCGATTACGGCTGTCGCCTGACCACGGCCAATGCCTTTGGTCTCCCGGGTAATGCAGATACTGCCGCCGCCAATGCCGATCTTGACGAAATCTGCCCCGGCTTCCGCCAGATACCGGAAACCGTCCGCATCAACGACATTGCCGGCACCGACCTTGACAGTGTCACCGTAATGGTCACGGATCCACTCGATCGTCTTTTTCTGCCAGATAGTATACCCTTCCGAGGAGTCAATGACCAGGCAGTCAACGCCGGCCTCCACCAGTGCCGGTACCCGCTCGGCATAGTCACGGCTGTTGATGCCGGCACCGACCATAAACCGCTTCTCGGAATCCAGTATTTCATTCGGGTTTTCCTTGTGGGAATCGTAGTCCTTGCGGAAAACCAGGTACTGCAGGCGGTCTTCCTCATCAACAATCGGCAGCTGATTCAGTTTGTGATCCCAGATCATGTCATTGCATTCACTGAGATTACTGCCAAGCTTGCCGACCACCAGTTTTTCCCGCGGGGTCATGTACTTTTCAACCTTGTCATCCATATTGACATGACCGATCCGATAGTCACGGCTTGTCAGCATGCCCAGCAGCCTGCCGTTGGCAGAGCCGTCATCGGTAACCGCCATAGTGGAATGCCCCGTCTCATGCAGCAGATCAAGCATTTCCCCGATGGTTGTGTCCGGCTTCACATTTGAATCACTCGGTACAAACCCGGCCTTGTAATTCTTGACCTTGGCTACCATTTCCGCCTGGCTGGCAATCGACTGCGAACCGAAAATAAAAGCCATTCCGCCTTCCTTGGCCAGGGCAATGCCGAGATCCGGCCCGGATACCGACTGCATGACAGCAGAAACCATAGGAATATTCAGGGAAATGGCTGGTTCTTCTCCCTTTTTAAATTTTACCAGCGGTGTACGCAGAGAAACATTATCGGGAATGTTTTCTTCCCCCGTAAAACCCGGAATCAGAAGATATTCACTGAAAGTATGGGATGGTTCTTCGTAATATTTGGCCATTACCGTGCTCTCCTCCTTGATAGTTTTGCTTATTATAATATAAATCAAATCAAAGTAAAGTTGAAACATGCTATAATCGAACAGAATGTGAGGAAATATCTATGAGATTGAAAAACAGTTTCTTTTATACTCTGCGGGAAGATGTAAAGGATGAGGATTCCCGTTCGAGTAATCTGCTGGTCCGGGCCGGTTATATCAAGAAAAGTTCTTCGGGTATATACATGATGCTGCCGATGGGCTGGCGGGTCGTCAACAAGATCAATGAGATCATCCGCGAAGAGATGGATGCCACCGGCTGCCAGGAACTGCTGATGCCGGCCATGATCCCGGAGGAAGTTTACATTTCCAGCGGCCGCCGCGAAGGTTTCGGCAACAGCATGTTCACACTGAAAGACCGCAAAGGCATGCCGTATTCCCTGGGCCCGACGCATGAGGAACTGTTTGCCATTGCCGCCAAAATGAAGATCCGTTCCTATAAGGATATGCCCTTCTCCCTGTATCAGATCCAGACCAAGTTCCGTGACGAACCAAGACCGCGTTACGGCCTGATCCGGGTGCGTGAATTCCAGATGAAGGATGCCTATACATTCGACAAGGATGAGGCCGGGCTGGACGAAGCGTACCAGAAGCAGTTCAATGCCTATAAGAATGTCATGGACCGCCTGCATCTGAATTACAAGATCGTCCGGGCCGATACCGGTGTCATGGGCGGCCTGCTGAGTGAAGAGTTCCAGGCTGTCACCGAAATCGGTGAAGATGTGCTGGTTCTGTGTGATTCCTGCGACTTTGCCAGCAATATCGAGGTGGCCCCATGCGTAGGCCTTTCTGACACGGAAACGGAAAAGGAACTGCAGATGGTGGAAACACCGCACTGCTCCACCATCGAAGATGTTGCCAGGTACCTTGACCTGCCGCAGACAAAGTGTGTCAAGGCCCTGCTGATGAATGTCAACGATGAGCTGACAATCTTCTTCATCAGAGGTGACCGTGAACTGAACGAAGCGAAAGCGCTGAAACTGCTTGGCGCTTCCGAGATCAATTTCGCCAATGATGATCTGATCGCTGCCAGCAATGCCGTTCCGGGTTTCACCGGGCCGATCGGTCTGAAGGCCAGGATCGTCGTTGACAAGGAAGTCCTGAACATGCGCAACTTCTGCTGCGGCGCCAACAAGGAAGGCTATCACTACATCAATGCCAACCCGAAGGATTTTACCTATGATTTCTGCGGTGATATTGTCAATGTCATTGAAGGCGATACCTGCCCTGTCTGCGGCGGCAAGCTGTATTTCAACCACGGCATCGAAGTCGGCAACACCTTCAAGCTCGGCACAAAATATTCCAAAGCTCTGGATCTGCAGTATCTCGATCAGGACAACAAACTTCAGTACGTCTGGATGGGCAGTTATGGCATCGGACCGGCCCGGGCCATGGCCGCGCTGGCTGAACAGACAGCGGATGAACATGGTCTGAACTGGCCGAAGGAAGTCGCCCCCTATCAGGCTGCCATTGTCATCATTTCCATGAAGGATGAACAGCAGGTCAAAGCAGCAGAAGACCTCTATGAAGCCCTGTCCAAAGCCGGCGTTGAAGTCATTCTGGATGACCGGGATGAACGCCCGGGTGTCAAGTTCAACGACATGGATCTGATTGGTATTCCTTACCGGATTACAGTCGGCCGCGGCATCAAGGACGGCATGGTTGAATTCAAGCCGAGAACCGGCGAGAAGGAAGATGTACCGGCCGGGGAAATCGTCCAGAAAATACTCGATATCCTGATGTAACATGCAAAAGAGCGGTTTATCGGACCGCTCTTTTCATTTGCCGTCAATCCGGCTGTGGGTTTCCAGTGATAATTAACCCTGCAACCTGACGAAAAAAGAACGGCATATGAGCCGTTCTCTTTTGTGCATTTCTGCGTTATTCTCAGTCGTTGAAGATCTTGAAGCGTTCCTTCGGGCTGTAGGAAGTGTGCAGCAGTTCTTCTGCCAGTTCACTGCCTGGTTCGCCGAGGAAGTCCTTGTAAAGATCCTGAATCTGCGGATTGTCAGAGGAAACTCTGATATCCTTGATCATATCTTCATCGTACAGGGCCTTCATGCGGAGTTCCTTGTAGCCCATGCCGATCTTGCCGTTCTTGATGCGGCTGGATACGATCGGCTGACCGCCGCCGTTGATGCATCCGCCCGGGCAGCCCATGACTTCGATGAAGGTATATTTGGAAGTTCCGGCCTTAACTTCTTCCAGCAGCGGCTTGGCAGCTGTCATGCTGGAGGTAATGGCAATCCAGATCTTTGCGCCGTTGAGGTCAACTTCGGCTTCCTTGACACCGGCCATGCCACGGCAGGCAGTAAAGTCTACCGGGTCGAGCTTGACGCCGTCAAGCTTCTGCTTGACAGTTCTCAGCGCGGCTTCCATAACACCGCCGGAAGCGCCGAAGATGACAGCTGCACCGGTGTAATCACCGAGCAGATCAGGATCAAAGTCCTCATCCGGCAGATCATTGAAGTCGATACCGAACATCTTGATCAGTCTTGCGCACTCACGGGTTGTCAGAACCGCGTCAACATCGACGTATTCCGCTGTCTTGCATTCCGGCCGCTGAATTTCGGACTTCTTGGCAATGCACGGCATGATGGAAACGACATAGATGTTCTTCGGGTCGACACCCTTTCTCTGTGCCCAATAGCTCTTGATCATGGCACCCATCATCATATGCGGGCTCTTGGAGGTGGACAGGTGAGGCAGGAGTTCCGGATACTCGTATTCAATGTAGCGGATCCAGCCCGGTGAGCAGGATGTGAACATCGGCAGGCAGCCGCCGTTGGTTACTCTGTCAAGCAGTTCGTTGCCTTCTTCCATGATGGTCAGGTCAGCACCCCAGTTGACGTCATAAACACGGTCGAAACCGCATCTGCGCAGAGCAGCAGCCATCTTGCCAGTGACTCTTGTGCCGATCGGCAGACCGAATTCTTCACCAAGGGCAGCTCTGACCGCCGGAGCAGTCTGAACAATGACAACCTTTTCCGGATCGTTGAGCGCTTCAACAACCTTCATGGTGTCTTCTTTTTCTGTCAGCGCACCAACCGGGCAGTTAATGACACACTGGCCGCACTGCATGCAATTGACATCAGCGAAACTCAGGTTGTAAACCGGTGCGACGATGGTCTTGAAGCCGCGGTTCTCGAGACCGAGAATACCAAGGCCCTGGACCTTCTTGCAGGTTTCAACACAGCGTTCGCAGAGCACACACTTGGATGTGTCACGGACGATACCGTAGCTGAAGTCCTCGTATGTTGCGGCAGTCTTTTCGCCTTCGAAACGGTTTTCACGAATGCCCAGTTCTTCGGTCAGGCGCTGCAGTTCGCAGTTCTGGTTCCGCTTGCAGGACAGGCATTCACGGTTGTGGTTCGAGAGAATCAGTTCAACGGAATTCCGTCTGCCCTTGATTGCTCTTTCGGAATTGGTAAATACTTCCATGCCTTCAGACACCGGTGTTGTGCAGGCAGACAGCAGGGTTCTGGCCCGCTTGACTTCTACCAGGCAAACACGGCAGGCACCGGACTTGTTGATGTCCTTCAGATAGCAGAGGGTCGGAATATGAATTCCGGCAGCCTGTGCAGCCTGCAGAACCGTCATACCGGCTTCAGCCTGAACGTCACGGTTATTAATCTTTAAATTGACGATAGCCATGAATTCTCCCTCCTACTACTTTCTCACGACTGCGCCGAACCGGCAGGCAGCCATGCAGCTTCCGCACTTGATGCACTTTTCAGTGTCGATGACATACGGCTCCTTGCCGGGAACGCCGGTGATGGCGCCGACCGGGCAGGCCCGTGCACACATGGAGCACTTCTTGCATACATCCGGGTCGATCGAGTATGTCAGCAGGTCCTTGCAGACGCCCGCCGGGCACTTCTTGTCGACGATGTGTGCGACATATTCATCACGGAAGTGAGAGAGTGTGGACAGAACCGGGTTCGGAGCAGTCTGGCCAAGGCCGCACAGAGCGGTATCCTTGATTTCAAGGCAGAGCTCTTCCATCTCATCCAGCATTTCCAGAGTGCCTTCACCCTTTGTAATCTTTGTCAGCATTTCGAGCAGTCTCTTTGTACCGATCCGGCACGGGCTGCACTTGCCGCAGGATTCATCCGTGATGAATTCCATGTAGAAGCGGGCAACGTCAACCATGCAGTTATCTTCATCCAGGACGATCATACCGCCGGAACCCATCATGGAACCGGCTGCGACCAGGTTATCATAGTCGATCGGTGTATCGAGTTCTCTTTCTGTCAGACATCCGCCGGACGGACCGCCGGTCTGAACAGCCTTGAATGCCTTGTTGTTCGGGCAGCCGCCGCCGATTTCATAAATGATTTCACGCAGGGTTGTACCCATCGGGATTTCAACCAGACCAGTATTCTTGATCTTGCCGCCCAAAGCGAAGACCTTTGTACCCTTGGACTTTTCTGTACCGATTGCGGAGTACCAGTCAGCGCCGTTCATGATGATCTGGGCAACATTGGCCAGTGTTTCAACGTTGTTGATGCTGGTCGGCTTGCCCCAGACACCGGAAACGGCCGGGAACGGCGGCTTCGGCGTCGGCATGCCGCGCTTGCCTTCAATGGAAGCGATCAGGGCAGTTTCTTCACCGCAGACGAAAGCGCCGGCACCAAGACGTACTTCCAGATCAAAGTCGAAACCGGAATCAAAGATATTCTTGCCGATCAGGCCGAGTTCCTTTGCCTGGTTGATCGCGATATTCAGACGGTGAACGGCAATCGGATATTCGGCACGGCAGTAAATGTAACCCTGATGTGCGCCGACAGCATACGCCATGATAGCCATGCCTTCAACGATTGCATGCGGGTCACCTTCCAGAATGGAACGGTCCATGAATGCACCCGGGTCGCCTTCATCGGCGTTGCAGATGACATACTTTTCATTGCCCGGCTGATCCTTTTCGAACTGCCACTTGACACCGGTCGGGAAACCGGCACCGCCGCGGCCGCGCAGACCGGAAGCCTTGACAACATCAATGACTTCCTGCGGTTCCATGGAGGTCAGAACCTTACCCAGAGCAGCGTAGCCATCCATGGCGATATATTCGCTGATGTCTTCCGGGTTGATCTTGCCGCAGTTGCGCAGCGCGATTCTTTCCTGCTTCTCATAGAACTTGATCTTGTCAATGTCGAGAATCTTCTCGCCGGTCTTCATGTCTTCTTCACTCAGTTCGAGTTCGGTAACGACACGGCCCTTCAGCAGATGTTCGGCAACGATGTGCTCAACATCTTCCGGCTTGACATAGTTGTAGAATACCTTGTCCGGATAAATGGCAACGATCGGACCTCTCTGGCAGAGACCGAAGCAGCCTGTCTTGATAACCCGGACTTCCTCATCCAGGCCGTATTCCTTCAGGTACTTATTGAAATTGTCGAAAATCTCACCGGATCTGCTGGATGTGCAGCCGGTACCGGCACAGCATAATACATTTGTACGAATCATGAACTCAGCCCTCCAGTGCCTTGACTGCGTCTACCGTGTACTCTTCAACAATGTGACCCTTGCCGATGTGTTCTTCCAGGATCTTTGTTGCCTTGTCAGCGTCCACGTGCACATATGTTGTGTGGGAACCGTCCTTGCCGTAAACTTCGACAATCGGCTCATAGACACACATACCGATGCACCCGGTCTGGGTAACAACGCAGTTGTAGTCCTTTTCAGCGGTTTCTTCAACCAGCTTGTTCAGGACCGGTCTGGCGCCGGCAGCGATTCCGCAGGTTGCCATGCCGACAACGACACGGTAATCCTTGCCGCCTTCGCGCATCTCAACCTTTTTGAGTGCTGCCTCACGCATCTTCTTCAAATCTTCCAAACTCTTCATCTCATGCCCTCCTTTGCCCGCATGATACCTTCATTGATATATTCTTTGATCCAGAGAAGAATCTCAGGCTCAAGAAGACTTACACCTTCCAGCATTTCCCTGATTTCACTGGATATAAAGACAAACTGATCTGAATCTGTCTCGTAGATCATCTCGAAGTCGATGGTCTCGTCTGCCTGTATGGCATACATCATCATCTGTCCGAGATCTCCGGTCGGCGGGGCATCAATATGATCCCTGACAATGCTGGCCTTGACCTCCGTCCCTTCACCGGGCCGGCTGGTAATGCCAAAGGTGCCTCCGCACTGCTCTGTCAGGCCTTTCATAAAGGCCACGCCCATACCAATTTTACGTGTTTTTCTTGTTGTTGTGAATGGATCGGCGACGGTTTTTACCATTTCTTCGCTCATCCCGGAACCATTGTCCGTGACGGTGATTTCAATGATATTGTCTTTCATGCTTTCCCTTATTTTCAGCAGGATACGCCCTGCCTTTGCCCCGATGCTGTTCATCAGGATTTCCAGGATATGCATGGCCAGATCTTCCATCATACAATATCACCCCACATCTTCCGGATTTCTCCATGGGTAATGACGTTTTCCGGTTCAGAGATGTCAATCAGCCGGTGCGCGTCGGAATCCACGAACCACATTACCTGATCATCCTTGATCCAGGGATGCATTTTCAGAACCCGCTGACGCTGTTCCTGCGTCTTGACCTCAAGGCCGTCATAAGCCAGATCCATCGGAATAAACCCGAGCTGGTTGGTCACCGAGTTCGACCGGTCCAGCACATGAGCCAGAACGGCTTTCCCGCCATGTTCATGAATCGCCTCGACACACGCGTTCAGATCGGCACTCAGTGATACCAGCAGCAGCCTGTCTTCCGTACCAATGACCTGATCATTTTCATCCATGAGCAGTTCATTGCCGAAATAGTCCGGCCGGTTCGGAATAACCGGCATATGCGCATCAATCCACGGCTGCATGCTCTCGGCTTTTTCCAGTTCCCCGAACAGGCCAAGCACATGCACTTCCTCACTGCTTTCCAGTTCCATCCCATACAGCATTTTCAGGCCGATGTTCCGGGCTGCGATGCTGACGGAACGCAGCTGGCGGGTGGAATTATGATCAGTTACCGCGATGATATCGAGGCCTTTGATCATAGCCATATTGCAGATATTGTTCGGGGTCATCTCATCCTCAGCGCACGGGGAGAGACAGCTGTGCATGTGGAAATCGTAGAACATCAGATCCCCAGTTCAACGAGTTTCTTCGCGGTTTCATAGACCGGCAGGCCGCTCTCGATCACCGGAATATCTTCCTCATCGGCTCTGGCGATGATATCCTCCGCCAGCACGGCATGATCGGCAATGATAATGCAGGAGAATTCTCTCAGACTGGCAACCCCGATGACATTCATGTGCACCTGTACGGTAATCCATGCCTGCTCCGGTTCGCCGTTGCCCATGACCCAGCTGAGCAGATCGCCGCAGAACGCCCCGTTAACGGTGCGGTCCAGCGCTGCTTTCTGTGTGGCGCATGACCACCCGGTCTTTTCAATCAGTTCCTGTACTTTCATACGTCTTTCTCCTTCATGCTGTGCAGTATGTGGCAGTCCTCCAGCTTCTTGGTGCCGTTGACGATTGCTTCAGCCATGATCCGGCATGTCTGCATGCCGCAGGCGCTGCAGTCGTAACCCGGCAGCAGTTCCAGCTGTTCATTGACCTTCTGGAAGAAAGCCAGTTTTTCCATCAGTGTCCGCGGATCTTCATCCCCGGATATGATCCTGCCGCTGTAGAGTTTTTCGATGTTGATTTCGCTCGGCTGTTTCCGCCGCTCGGAAGTCAGCGCATCGATGTTGTTTTTGGTCAGATAACTGTTGCCCCACAGCAGGTGGCCGCCGATGCAGCCGTTGAAGCAGGGAAACAGGTGCAGAATCCGGAAACGTTCCAGCAGTCCGAATTCCGTCATATCCAGTATGTCGTTGATCTTGTCAAACCCGTCGGCAATCAGATCATCCGGCATCTGCAGCATCATGGTCGGGTTGCAGGCCTGCAGCCCTTCCCGGCACAATGTGACCGGCAGTCTGCCCTTGTCGAGGTTCTCTCTGATCAGCGGGAAAATATCCACTGTAGCCAGAGCATGATCCACTTCATACTGCATATTGAGGTAAGGATATTTGGCAAATGCCAGTTTTGCTTCGCACTCGCAGAGATGGAAGATACCGACATCGCCCTTGTCTTTCAGCCTTTCCCGGATTTTCCGGGCGGCAATTTCACTGGGATAGTTCAGCGGGGCCAGATGATTGACCAGCATCGGATACCGTTCTTCAATCAGCTTGTTGATAACCGGGCACATCGATGAAATGACCAGCCCTTCATCCGCTTCAGCCAGAATCCGCGTTTCCTGCATCATCTGGCCTTCGATATCGGTAAAGTCAACAACTTCATCAAAGCCCAGTTCCCTGATCGCGTAGAAGAGATTCTCAGCTTCATCCAGGGAACGGCACGAACTGATCAGTGCCCCCGGGACGATACAGACTGTATAGTCATAGTTCTTGATGTCTTCCAGAGTGCTCCCCTTGGCCAGCAGGCCCTGGGAATGACAGGCCCGCATGCACTTGCCGCAGTTGAGGCAGTGGTGGCCGTCAATGATGACCCGGTTGTCTTCCATGCGCAGGGCTGAGGTCGGACAGGCCTGCACGCAGCGCATGCACTTGACACAGCGCTCCAGTGTATACGTTACAACAGAGCCGTTCATGCCTGTTCCCGGAAACCCAGTGTCAGGGTTGTTCCCGCCTCGGATGACTGAATGTCGAATTCATCGGATACCCGCTTGATATTCGGCAGTCCCATGCCGGCTCCGAAGCCCATGTTGCGGGCTTTCTCACTGGCAGTCGACCATCCAGGGGTCAGTGCCTTTTCCAGGTCGGCTATGCCCGGGCCGGGATCCTTGAAGACAATCTGGATCGTACCGTCTTCCATGACATCCAGCGTGATCACTCCGCCCCAGGCGTGAATGATCATGTTGATTTCAGATTCATAGCTTGCAACAGCAATTCTTCTGAGCACTGCCGGGCTGATGCCGACAGCAGACAGGGTCCGCTTGATATCGGAGCTGACCTTGCCGGCCAAGGAATAATCATCCCGGACTACTTCATATTCCTTGTGCAGCAGGCTAGCCATTGATGCCCCGCAGGCCAAGACTGTACAGAATACCGCAGGCGGTATACATCGTATAATCGGTCCGGTAAATATTGAATCCCATCTCCCTGGCGATTTCCATGGCTTCCTCACCCAGCATCTTTCCGCGGACAAAGATGATCAGCTCGATATCCAGCATCTCTGCCGTCCGCAGAACCTGGGAATTACACAGACCGGTAATCAGTACCGTATCTTCCGGTGACGTCTGAATCATTGCCAGCGCATCGCTCATCAGGTCTGTCGCAAACGCTGCCGTATAGTCTTTTGTCAGCAGATGCTCATTCCAGATGTGCAGCGGTTCTGCATGCAGTGCCGCGGCAATATCACGCGCCTGCATCAGGCCCTCAGTTCAGCCTTTTCAGCCTCTGTCAGTGCTTTGATTTCCGCTTCCAGCTTCTGCGGTGTGCAGCTGCCGACAACCCGGCCGTCAATAACAACTACCGGAGCCAGACCGCAGGCACCCAGGCATCTTGTTGCGTCAAGCGAGAAAATGCCGTCCTTGCTGGTGGCGTTGACACCGGCACCGGTCAGCTGTGACGCCAGGTCAATCAGCTTCTGCGAGTTCTTGACATAACAGGCTGTGCCCAGGCAGACATTGATGATGTGCTTGCCCTTCGGTTCAGTTGTAAACTGCGCATAGAAATTAACAACACCGAATACTTCGGCTATGCTCTTGCCGGTAGCCTTTGCAATAGCTTCCATTGCTTCATACGGCACATAACCCAGTTCATCCTGGACTTCGTGCAGCATGACGATGACAGGTCCCGGCTCACCTGCATGCTTGTTGACGATTTCGTCGATCTTCTTGAGGGATACCTCGTTCAGTCTTTCCATCCCTGATCCTCCTTTTCCCTATGACAGTCAGCACCTCGTGCCGACATCAGGACATTTCAAGATTTCGATTCCGTCCGGATCACTCCGGAGACAAGAAGCAGACACTTTTTCCAACGCACGAAAAAAGCCCGTACTTCCAAAGTATTCTACCATAAAATCGTATATATACGTGAGGTAATTGACATAATTTTCACAGTTATTTTCAGGAAACTGCGGACAGCAAAAAAGGCGGCTTTCCGCCGCCTTTTGTGTGATGCTTATTTACCCTTGCGGTCAATCTCGTCCAGCATGGCCTTGACGAAGTCATCCAGGGACATCTTTGTCTCTTCCTTCGAACCATACCGGCGGACAGTGACGCTGTTTTCCTTAGCTTCACCGTCACCGACAACCACTTCGACCGGAATCTTCTGGGTCTGGGCTTCACGGACTCTGTAACCAAGCTTCTCGTTGCGGTCATCCATCCTGACCCGGATCTTATGTTTCTTCAGTTCGGCGATGACCTTATCGGCATACTCGCGGTGGGCATCCGGGGATACCGGGATGACAACGATCTGGGTCGGGGCCAGCCACAGCGGCAGGACACCCTTTGTCTCTTCCAGCAGGAGTGCGAAGAAGCGGTCCAGAGAACCGAGGATGGCTCTGTGGACAACAATCGGGGTCTGCTTTTCGCCGTTTTCATCGATATAGGTCAGTTCGAACCGGCGCGGCAGCTGATAGTCAACCTGGACAGTGGACATGGTTACGTCATGACCGACAGCTGAACGAATCTGCACGTCGATCTTCGGGCCATAGAAAGCAGCTTCACCCGGAGCCTCATAGAAGTCAACATGTCTTTCCTGCAGTACTTCCCGCAGGGCTGTCTCACTCATCTCCCAGAGTTCGTCATTGCCGAAGTACTTTTCCTTGTTGTTGATGTCACGCAGAGACAGACGGAAACGGTAATCCTTGATATTGAAGTCATTGTATACGCTGATGATCAGGTCAAGAACCCGCTGGCATTCTTCCTTGAGCTGCTCCGGTGTGACAAAGATATGGGAGTCATTCTGGGCAAAGCCGCGCAGACGCTCCATACCAGTCAGGGCACCGCTGGCTTCATAACGGAAGTCATCGGCGATTTCAGCGATCCGGATCGGCAGATCACGGTAGGAATGCAGCTGGGACTTATAGATAACCATGTGTTCCGGGCAGTTCATCGGACGCAGGACATATGCTTCATCCTCGTCCATGTCCATGGCCGGGAACATGTCGTCACGGTAGTGGGCCCAGTGACCGGATGTCTTGTACAGGCGGACATTGGCAACAACCGGTGTCTTGACATGGATGTAACCGCTGTTGAGTTCGCGGTCCATCATGTAGTCAGCCAGAATACGCCGCATCGTGAAGCCGTTCGGCAGCCAGATCGGCAGACCGGAACCGACCAGGTCGGAGAACATGAACATCTGCATGTCCTTGCCGATCTTGCGGTGGTCTCTGGCCTTGGCGTCTTCCAGATCAGCCAGGTGCGCATCCAGTTCTTCCTGGGTCGGCAGGCAGACACCGTAGACTCTCTGCAGGACCTTGTTGTTCTTGTCGCCCTTCCAGTACGCGCCGGAATGCTTCAGCAGCTTGAAGAAACGGCAGTCCTTGACGGAATCAACGTGCGGACCGCGGCACAGGTCTGTATAATCACCCTGGGTATAGATCGTGATGGCTTCATCTTCCGGCATGTTGGCAATCAGGTCCAGCTTGTACGGATCATCCTTGAACATTTCTTCCGCTTCCGCCCGGCTGATTTCGTGCCGCACGATCTTCTTGCCGTCCTTGGCGATCTTCTTCATTTCCTTCTCGATCTTCTCGAGATCTTCGTCATGAATGACTTCGTCGCCGAGATCCATGTCGTAGTAGAAGCCTTCATCCACGACCGGGCCGACCCAGAAACGGGCCTGCGGGTAGAGATGCTTGACGGCCTGCGCCATGAGATGGGCACAGCTGTGGTTCAGTACACTGAGTTTTTCGTCTTCTTTGAAATTGATCATGATCTTTCCCTCCAGAGTTCAAAAAAGCGTCCTGCAAAAGGACGCCTGTATGCGCGGTACCACCTTAATTCCCGTGACTTGCACGGACACCTCATTGGTCTTTAACGCAGACTTACGGCAGCCGATTAGGGCCCTGCTCCCAGGCGGTAACGTTCCTTTTTCCCTCAGCTGCCTTGCACCACCCGGCAGCTTCTCTGATCAGGTCAGGAAAATCGTGTCCTGTTCAACGCATTTCTGTTTCTAGTTATAACTCTGTTCCGGCCCGGTGTCAATGTTCACTGTATACTGACTTCCCGGGTACGGCGGCGGTATGTGACAAAGCGGTATGCCGGCCTGCCGCCGACTTCACGAACAACCGTCCGGATATAGTTGCTCACGTCAAAAGCAGGAAAAAACGTATCCCCGGCATAATCGGCATCGATTTCCGTCAGATACAGCACCTCCGCCAGCGGCAATGCTTCCCGGTACAGCCGTGCCCCGCCGGCAATGAAAACATCATGTTCTCCGGCCGCCATGATCCCCTCGGCAAGCGAGCGGACCGTCAGCAGGTCCGGGCCTGAAAAAGTGCTGCCGGCAGAAACAACAATCGTCAGCCGGCCCGGCAGCGGATGCCCGATCTCTTCATAAGTACGGCGGCCCATAATCACAGCCTGCCCCATTGTTGTTTCCCGGAAGTGCCTGCGGTCGGCCGGCAGATCCCATGGTATTCGGCCGTTACAGCCGATTACCCGGTTACGGGCAACGGCAGCGATAATGGCAATCATTTTGTTCTCCCCCTGCTATTACAATACATGAAAAAATGTCTTTCCTGAGCAGGATATCGCTGTCACTTCAGGCCGCCGGGATCTTTTGAACCAGCAGATGCTCTGCCATAAAAAAAACATTTCGAAATCCCGGCTGAATAAAAACATAATAGAGATATTAAGTTATGCTTTGCGGAATGTGAAAAAAAACAGATGATTTCATTCATCTGTTTTTCTTCATTCATTACCGGCTGAAGAATCTGGCCGCTTCCACGGCTTTCTGCCAGCCTTTGTATTTCTCTTCCGCCTCCTGGGGAGACATCACAGGTTCATAGATCTTGTCAGCGCCCTGGTCAGCGCTCAGTTCTTCCATGCTCTGCCAGTACCCGGCTGCCAGCCCGGCCAGATAAGCCGCGCCTAAAGCGGTTGTCTCGACATTCTGCGGCCTGACCACCTGGCACTGAAGCACATCACTCTGGAACTGCATCAGGTAGTTGTTCGCACTGGCACCGCCGTCCACCCGCAGCACCGAGATATCATCTTTCGCATCCGCCTTCATGGCATCAAGCACATCCTTTGTCTGATAAGCCAGGGACTGCAGGGTTGCGCGGGTGAGATCCGCCCGGTCACTGCCGCGGGTCAGGCCGAAGATGGCCCCTCTGGCCCGGTCATCCCAGTAAGGCGCCCCCAGGCCGACGAATGCCGGAACAACGTATATGCTGTCATCCTTGGCAGCCAGCGCGAGTTCTTCGGATTCCGGGGAAGCCGCAAAGAACTTCAGTTCATCCCGCAGCCACTGAATGGCCGATCCGGCAACAAAGACACTGCCTTCCAGGGCATAGGTGATCTCCCCTTTGTAGCCCCAGGCAATCGTGGTAACAAGGCCGTTGTCAGATACCTTCGGTTCGCTGCCGGTGTTCATGAGCAGGAAGCACCCGGTGCCGTATGTATTCTTGGCCATGCCCGGGGTGAAGCACTTCTGACCGAACAGCGCGGCCTGCTGGTCGCCGGCCACACCCATGATCGGCACACTGTGGCCGAAGAAGTGCGTAGCGTCAATATCCGCGAAATGGCCGCTCGAATCCTTTACCTCCGGCAGCATGCAGGCCGGGATGTTCAGCAAGGCCAGAATACGTTCATCCCATTTCTTTTCAAAGATATTGTAAAGCATCGTGCGGCTGGCATTGGAATAGTCTGTCACATGTGCCGTACCGCCGCTGAGTCTGTACATCAGCCATGTATCAATCGTGCCGGCCAGCAGTTTCCCCTCTTCCGCCATCTGCTGCCCGCCTTCCGTATGATCCAGGATCCAGCGGATTTTGCTGGCTGAGAAGTACGGGTCAATGCGCAGCCCGGTGCGGCTGCGGATGAGGTCTTCATAGCCGTGGCTGCGCAGGTCATCACAGATTTCGGCTGTCTGCCGGGACTGCCAGACAATCGCGTTGGCGATCGGCAAACCGGTTTCCCTGTTCCAGACAACTGTGGTCTCCCGCTGGTTGGTGATACCGACAGCGGCAACCTGGTCCGGCTGGACGCCGGCATTCTGCAGGCAGGACGCCATGACGCTTTCCACGGTCAGGAAGATTTCGTTGGCATCGTGTTCGACCCAGCCCGGCTGCCGGAAAATCTGTGTGAACTCCCGCTGGGCAACCTGGCGGATCTTCGAATCATGATCAAACAGGATCGCGCGGCATGATGTCGTGCCCTGATCAATTGCGAGTATGAACTTTTCCATTGTCTGTCCTCCCTATTCCGTTTTCAGCGCTTCCGGTTCCGACGCTTTTTCCGGGGTCATGTACTGACCGGCAAACGCGAAGATTCGTTCATAGTAATCCGGCTGACTGCCGGCCTGCACGTGACCGCACGCCGGTACGACCCAGAGCTCTTTCGGGGCATTCATAGCATAGTAGCAGTCATATCCCATGCGGACAGGCACGATTGTATCGTCTTCACCATGAATGATCATGAGCGGTGTCTTTGACTGCTTCAGCTGCCGTTTCGTGCTGACATCCGTCATGGCGTAGTGCAGATTCTGCCGCACCAGCAGGTCCAGGCCCGGCATGATGTATTCCCCGTTCAGGCCGGTTATCTTTTCGATATGATACAGCAGTTCTTCCTTCAGGTCACTGAAGCCGCTGTCGGCAACAGCGCACTTCACGTTCTCCGGCAGATAATCCCCGATGGTATTCATGACCACCGTTCCGCCCAGTGACGCGCCCAGCAGCACAATTTCCGCCTGCGGGTCAATCTGCACAATCTTGCTGATCCAGGTTACCAGATCATAGTGCTCCGGCCAGCCCAAGCCGGTATATTTGCCTTCTGACAGACCACAGGCCCGCAGATCCGGGGCCAACACGTTATAACCGCGCCGGTGGGCCTCATAAATATAGCCAAGCATATCCAGGGAACTGCTCAGATAGCCGTGCACCGGCACGAACCACCGGTGATCCTCCGGATAATGCCGCAGCAGCAGGGCGTGCAGCTTCAGCCCGTCATAGGCCTCGGTGAACAGTTCGTCATGACCGGTCAGGGCAAACCATTCGGCATATCTCTGCCGGCCGGCAGTGATATTTTCCATGTTGACTTTCAGCAGGGTGTGATTCTGGTCAAAGATCCCCCGGAATGCGTAATACGAAGCGGCGGCGTAGGCCGCAGTGCCGGCCGCGGCCGTACCGAGCAGGCCTTTCAGCAGCGGATGTTTTTTCTTTTCTTTTGCCATAGTGTATTCCCCCGATAGAAAAAGGCGCGCAAAATCATGCCTTCTTTCCGGATGATGATGCGCGCCTGATATTATGCATAGAACAGGTATCTCCTGTCTGCATTATAGCACTGTTTCAGCCTTCGAGTTCATGCAGGCGGGCCAGAACAACTTCCAGCTGCCGCTGATAGTCTTCCAGCTTCTTCTTTTCCTGCTCGACCTTGGCGGCCGGGGCCTTGGCCAGGAAGCCCTGGTTGTTCAGCATGCCGGTGCCTCTTGCAACTTCGGCTTCGAGCCGCTTCTTTTCGCTGGCCAGCTTCTTCAGTTCTTCTTCCTTGTTCTGCAGCTGACTGGAGAGAACATCCAGGGAACCACCCACAAGCGGATAGATCGCGTGGTCTTCACCCAGAGTATCGTGCAGCTGGACCTTGCCCATTCTTGCCAGCATGGACATACTGCTTTCCAGCAGGGATGCCGGCTTCCCTTTTTCATCATTCAGGGCGATATCAAGCACTGTACCCGGCTTGATATCATTCTCGTTCCGGATTTCCCGCAGTCTTCTGATCGCGGCGATCACCAGTTCGATTTCCCCGGTCTTGTCAGCAGCGATATCTGCCGGTACGGCAGGCCAGGTTTCGAGATTCAGGCTATCCGTGCGGTGCGGCATCGTCAGATAGATTTCTTCCGTTACAAACGGCATGAACGGTTCCAGCATGCGGATTATCGCGTTCAGCGTATACAGCAGCGTGGACTGGGCCGCTTTCTTCGCTGTCTCATCTGTGCCGTTCAGGCTGGCCTTGCTCATTTCAAGGTACCAGCTGCAGAAATCATCCCAGATGAAACTGTAGAGTTCGTTGCCGACCAGGGCGAACTCGTATTTCTCCATGTTCGGAGTGATATGGTCCAGGGTTTCCTTCAGCCGCTTGAGAATCCACTGGTCAGCTGCCGACAGGTTGTCAAACGAGCAGTCTTCCAGGGTCATATCATCCGGCAGATTCATCAGCACAAACCGGCTGGCGTTCCAGATTTTGTTGATGAAGTTCCAGGCCGCTTCCACCTTCTCCGGGATATAGCGCATATCCTGGCCCGGGGTGGAGTTGGTTGTCAGGAAGAATCGCAGCGCGTCAACACCGTATTCTTCAATGACCTTCATCGGGTCAACGCCGTTGCCCAGCGATTTGGACATCTTGCGGCCCTGGGCATCACGGATCAAGCCGTGAATCAGCACATGGCGGAACGGTCTGTTGTGGGTGAAGTAACGGGCATCAAACGCCATACGGGCCACCCAGAAGAAGATGATGTCATAACCGGTGACCATGGTGTCATTCGGATAATACCGTTCATAATCGGCTGTATCTTCCGGCCATCCAAGGGTTGCGAACGGCCACAGGGCGCTGGAGAACCAGGTGTCCATGACATCCTCGTCCTGAATCCAGTTCTCCGGATCGGCCGGATCCTCTTCACTGACAAACAGTTCGCCGGTTTCCTTGTGATACCAGGCCGGGATGCGGTGTCCCCACCACAGCTGCCGGGAGATGCACCAGTCCTCGATGTTCTCCAGCCACTGCACGAACGTCTTGCTGAAGCGTTCCGGATAGAACTCGATCTTCTGATCCGGATCATCCTGGTGCTTCAGGACATCCTCAGCCAGCGGCTTCATGCGCACAAACCACTGCTCGGACAGATACGGTTCCACAACGCAGTGGGTCCGCTCGGAATGCCCGACAGAGTGGACAATGTCCTCGATCTTGATCAGGTTGCCTTCAGCTTTGATTGCCTCAACCAGTTTGTCACGGCAGGCAAACCGGTCCATACCTTCATAAATGCCGGCATTTTCGTTCATGGTCGCATTGTCGTTCATGCAGGAACGCATCGGCAGGCCGTGACGTTCACCGATCACAAAGTCATTGGGATCGTGGGCCGGGGTGCACTTCATGGCACCGGTACCGAATTCCATGTCGACATACGCATCCGCGATAATCGGGATTTCCTCATGATTGGACGGATTGACGGCATGCATGCCGATCAGGTGCTTGTAGCGTTCATCCTCCGGATGCACAATGATGCACTCATCAGTGAACATGGTTTCCGGTCTCGTGGTCGCGATGATCAGGTCATCACCGGTTTCCTTGACCCGGTAGTTGAAGTAGAACATCTGACCCGGATCGTCCTGATAGTAGACTTCCAGGTTGCTCAGGGCGGTCCTAGCCTCCGGATCCCAGTTGATAATACGCTTGCCGCGGTAAATCAGGCCGTCATTGTAAAGTTTAACGAAAACGTGGCGGACGGCCTTGACGAAGCCTTCATCCATAGTGAAGCGCTCACGGGTATAATCCAGGCTGTTGCCGAGCTTTGCCCACTGCTGGTGGATAATGCCGGCATACTCTTCCTTCCACTCGTATGCTTTCTCAATGAATTCCTCACGGCCGAGATCCCTTCTGGAAATACCCTGTTCGGCCCGCAGTCTGGCATCGACCTTGGCTTCGGTGGCGATACCGGCATGGTCCGTGCCCGGCAGATAGAGCATGTCATATCCCTGCATTCGTTTGTAACGGGAAATGATATCCTGCAGCGTATTGTCCCAGGCATGGCCGATGTGCAGCATGCCCGTGACGTTCGGCGGCGGGATGACAATGGTGTACGGCTTCTTTGACAGGTCCCCGGCGGTGAAGTAGCCCTTCTCCACCCAGCTGTCGTACTTTCCTTCCTCAACGGAATGATGATCATACTTCGGTGCCAGATTCTTCATACTCTATCCTCCTGGAAAAAACAAAGCGCCCTGACGAAGGACGCTCAAATAACGTGGTACCACCTTGCTTGCTTCTCGAATGCGTAACGGGCATATCCGTCTTTCCCTACTGTCAGTTCGGGAAAGCAGCTCCCAGAGGACTTCCGTACCGCGGGCCGTCCGCTTGCACCTGACCGGACTCTCTTGTGGCACCGTGGGGATACGTACTCGTTCTGTTCACAGCCTGTAGATAGATTATAAACAGAGCCGGGCTGATTTTTCAATGTTCAACTCGATTTTTTACAGTCCGGCAGGGGGATTTTTCTTCTCTGCCGTCAGGATCCAGCGGCTGTTCATCATGCGGTTGACGACCCGGTCAGTGATGAAAATATCCGCCAGCAGCAGGAGCACGGCCAGCAGCAGGTTGACATACGGGTGGGTCTGCAGCACGGTCATCAGCAGGCTCAGCACAAGGTAGGCCGCAATATATATACCGATATAGACACCGGCACTGGTCAGAAAGTACATCCGCTTGGTCTGACGGAGCCAGGTATCCTTATTCCGGGTTTCTTTTTTCTTCTTCTTTTTCATGCACCGTTATTTTATGTCATTTGGGCCGTCATGAACAACATGTTACAATGATTTCATGTGCGGACGTTACCAGTTTTTTGATGATGAAAACCCGGATATCGCAGCCCTGATCGAACAGCTGCGGGGGCATATGGACCCGGCCGAGTTCGGCCAGCTGTCTTTGTTCGAGGTTTTCCCCGGCCAGCGGGTGCCGGCATATGTTTTTGACCGGAAGAACAATGCGTTCCGGCTGCTGGCCATGGACTGGGGCCTGCCCGGCCGTGACGGTTCCCTGCTGATCAATGCCCGCAGTGAAACCGTCAGGGAAAAAAACATGTTCCGGCATATGGAAATCTGCCTGATCCCTGCCTGCGGCTATTATGAATGGGCAAAGGAACCCCGTCAGAAATACTATTTCAGCACTCCGGAACCACCGGTCTGGCTGTGCGGGCTGTACCGCTGCAGTGAAGGAAAGCTGCAGTTTGTCATCACCACCGAGGCGGCCACCATGCCGCAGGCCATGATTCACAACCGGCAGCCAATCCTGCTGACAAAGGAAAAAGCGGCAGAAGCCTGCCGCCGCAATGATATGGACCTGGCCCGGGCCGCAAGCATTACCCTGCGGACCATGCGGGCTGTTTAGAACAGCGTGTTGTTCCGGATGATGCCCAGATGTTCATACGCCTTTTCCGTTACCACCCGGCCGCGGGTCGTACGGTTGACAAAGCCGATCTGAATCAGATACGGCTCATAGACATCCTCCAGGGTGGTCGTTTCCTCGCTGATGGAATTGGCCAGCGCGTCCAGGCCGACCGGACCGCCCTTGAAACGGTCAATAATACCGCGCAGATACCGGATATCCACCTCATCCAGTCCCAGGGAATCGACATGCAGCCGGTCGAGTGACTCCCCGGCGATTTCTTTTGATATGACCCCGTTGTTGAGCACCTGGGCGAAGTCCCGGATCCGGCGCAGCAGCCGATTGGCAATCCGGGGCGTGCCGCGCGATCTTCTGGCAATTTCCATAACGGCATCGGCCTCAATGGTTACGCCCAATACCCGGGATGTGCGCCGGACAATCGCAGCCAGCTGTTCATTGGTGTAATATTCCAGTTTCGACACAATGCCGAACCGGTCCCGCAGCGGGGCGGACAGATCCCCGGCCCTTGTGGTTGCCCCGACCAGGGTGAACGGCGGCAGTTCAAGCCGTACACTGCGGGCGCCCGCCTCCTTGCCGACCATAACGTCAATGACAAAGTCCTCCATGGCCGGATACAGCACTTCCTCCACGACTTTCGGGAGCCGGTGGATCTCATCGATAAACAGTACATCCCCCGGTTCCAGGACGGACAGAATGGCGGCGAGATCACCGCTTTTTTCAATGCTCGGACCGGACGTGATGCGGATGCGGGAATGCATCTCATGCGCAAGGATATATGCCAGGGTTGTCTTGCCCAGGCCCGGCGGCCCGTACAGCAGCACATGATCCAGGGACTCGTTGCGCTGCAGGGCTGCCTGAATGAAGATCTTCAGGTTTTCCTTCAGACCGTCCTGGCCCACGTACTCATCAAGAGACTGCGGCCGCAGGGTTTCATCTTCATCTGCCGGTCCGGCTTCCGCGGACATCAGACGCTGATCCATTTCCATAATTTATCCTCCCATTTTGGCTTTCATAAGTGCCTGCAGGCCGATTTTCAGATATTCTTCCGTTTTCAGACCTGCCTGCTCACTCATTACTTTCGCAGCCAGATTGATTTCTCCCTGCTTGTAGCCGAGATTTTTCAGGGCATCACAGGCTTCGGCAACGGCCGGTGTATACTTCTGATCCTCCGGGGCGGTCTGCACAAGCTTGCCTTTAAGATCCAGGATGATCTGGCTGGCCGTCTTGGCCCCGATTCCAGGTATGCTTTTGAGCGTGGCGACATTTCCCTGCTCGATGGAAGCGATAAGATTGCGGTAATTGGTCCGGCTCAGCATGTTCATGGCGGTCCGCGGGCCCAGTCCCTTGACCGAGATCAGGCGCAGGAAAAACTCTTCCTCTTCCTGGCTTTCAAAGCCGTAGAGACCGACATCATTCTCGCTGACATGCATGAACGTATAGACGCTGATGTTCTGGTTGAGCCGGACAGTGTCGGTATGGGGATAGCTGATCCGCCAGCCCATGCCGCTGTTTTCAACAATAACCCAGTCGGCGCCGTAGGCAGCCACTGTTCCGCGGATAAATGCGATCATAACAATCTTCTCCTATTCCGTAAAATCCATGATATAGGTGCCGACAATGACCTGGTCACCATCCTGGCAGCCGGCTTCGCGCAGGGCCCGGTCAATGCCCATCTTTTCCATTGTCAGGGCAAACTGATAGGTATCTTCTTCCTTGTCGAAATCGGTCTGCTCCGCCAGTCTGTCCACCCGGTCACTCTCCACCTTCCAGCGGTGATTGCCGAGGTTGATGATCGTAAACGGCGGCCGTTTCGGTTCATACCGGTAGACAACGGTTTCCTCTTCCGGCAGCAGATTCTTTTCCGCTTCACGGGCCTTCTCGATTTCTGCCATAGCCGCATAGAGGATTTCATCAATCCCTTCATGGTGCAGCGTGCTGGCCGGAAAGATATTCAGTTCAGGATGCTTCTTCTGGAATTCCTCCAGATACATGGCACTGATTTCGTCATCCATCTTGTTGGCCACGACAATCTGCGGCCGCGACGCCAGTTCTTCATCATAGGTGCGCAGTTCGGCGTTGATGGCATTGTAGGCTTCTTCCGGATCCCGTTCCTCACCGCTCATGTCAATGATGTGGATGAGCACCCGGCAGCGGCGGATATGCCGCAGGAATTCAAAGCCCATGCCCCGGCCTTCCCCGGCCCCCTCGATCAGACCCGGCATGTCAGCCAGGACAAAACTTCTTTCGTCCGGCAGGGTTACCACACCGAGATTCGGTTCCTTGGTTGTAAAGGGATAAGCCGCAATCTCCGGCCGGGCATTGGAAACGACCGAAAGGAATGTGGATTTGCCGACCGAAGGAAATCCGATCAGGCCGGCATCCGCCAGCAGCCGCAGTTCGATCTGCAGTTCGTAGGCTTCCCCGATTTCCCCTGGCTGGGCATATTCAGGCGCACTATTGCGGCTGGTCGCAAAATGCACATTGCCAAGGCCGCCTTTGCCGCCCCGGGCAATCAGGGCCACCTGGTGGGGCTTTGTCAGGTCAGCCATCAGGTCACCGTTTGCCGCATTGCGGATCATGGTGCCCAGGGGAACCTTGATGATGACATCCTCACCGTCTTTACCATGCATTTTCTTTGTCATGCCGTCGCCGCCGTCCTCAGCCTTGACGGAACGGGTAAAACGCAGCTTGGACAGCGTCGTTTCGTTGGTATCCACCTCGAAATAGACATTGCCGCCGCGCCCGCCGTCCCCGCCGAACGGACCGCCGTTGGGATAGTATTTCTCATGCCGGAACGCCACGGAGCCCTTGCCGCCGTTGCCGGCCCTGACTTTGATTTTGATATAATCGATCATCTGCACTCCTCCTTTGTGAAAAAAGCTCCTGAATCACATCAGGAGCGAAGGTTCCGGAGTTATGCTTCGACCGGATATACAGAGACCTGTTTCTTGTCCTTGCCGAGGCGCTCGTACTTGACGATGCCGTCGGCTGTTGCGAACAGGGTGTCATCGCCGCCCTTGCCGACGTTCTTGCCGGCGTAGATGCGGGAGCCTCTCTGACGGTAGATGATGGAACCGGCAGAAGCGAATTCACCATCTGCCTTCTTGGCACCGAGTCTGCGGCCGGCGGAATCACGGCCGTTCTTGGTGCTGGAAACGCCCTTCTTACTTGCGAAGAACTGGATATCAAGCGTGAATTTCATGAGATTACACCTCCAATGTTTTAATTTCTACAAAATCGCTGTAACTTTCTTCGACAGTTTTCAACTGATAGTATCCTGTCTGAAGAATGGTTTCGGCGGTACCATCCGGTTTATCGGCATACATGCGGAACTGGTTCTCGGCGATTTCAAAGCCGATCATATCCGACATTTCATCAGCCGCATTGCCGAGCCCGAACAGAATCGCGCTGACGGCTGCACAGATCAAATCTTCGCCCTTGTCTGCTGCTTCGGCATGCCCGCTGGCAGACAGGCTGACGATCTTCCCGTCGTGCTTCCGTACTTCAATGTGAATCATTAGCCTTCGATGGCTTCAACAATCAGCTTTGTATACGGCTGACGATGACCCTGACGGCGTCTTGTGGAGCCCTTCTTGGCCTTGTACTTGAAGATGTGAATCTTCTTTTCCTTGCCCTGCTTTTCAACCTTGCAGGTAACCTTGGCACCTTCGACATACGGTGTGCCGATCTTTGTTGTTTCGCCGCCCAGCAGACAGACCTTGTCAATGACGACTTCGTCACCGGCTTCCACGTCGAGCTTTTCGACGAAGACTGCCTGTCCCTGTTCAACTTTCAGCTGCTTTCCGCCTGTTTCGATAATTGCGTACATTCTCGCACCTCCTGACTTCTTATCTTAAGACGCGCCGGTGAGGGGGCATTTACTGCGCTTGGACCCTTTTTCGAGCGGTTACAGACCTCATCACGAGGGCTGATAACAGCAGTATTTTAGCAGGGAAACAGATACCAGTCAATCAGTTTCTTATATATAAATTCAATCATCCAGCAGGACGCGGATATCATCCCACAGCAGTTCCTCCGACCGGGATTCCGCTTCCTCAAAATGGTCTGTAAAGTAGTGCAGATGCCGGGCCCCGAGCTTCCGGTACAGATCCCCGGCATGATCATTGCCCCGGACAATCGAGATGCTCATGCTCGTATAGCCATCCTGGAAAGCCCGGGCCGCCGCCGCTTTGATCAGGGCTGTACCAATCCCCTGTCCCCGGCAGTCGTCCCGCACATGCAGGGAATCCAGGTAAATGCACTGTTCCAGATGTTCATCCGGTTTGAACGCCGCAAACCCGGCCACCGTCCCGTCAGCCGCCAGCGCCGCCAGGATGTGCTGCCTGTCATTCTGATACCCGGTCCACCTGCGCATTCCATAGGCATGGTCCAGCCGGTCCAGAAAGGCCGCTGACAGCAGGCCTGCGTAAGTGGTTTTCCAGTTGGCCACATAGATATCCGCAATCTCGTCCAGATGCTGACCGGATGCCTCGATTATTTTCATTTTAATATTCCCTTTCTGCTCATCCTGCAGGTCCGCCGGATATGCCGGGGCTTCGATGATGCATTCCGCCCGGCCGGAGAACCGCATTTCCAGTACTGCCGACTTGGCCGGACTTCTTTGATCCGGATGGAAGAATTTCATCCGCACCGGCCGCAGACCATACTCTGCGGCTGTCTGCAGCAGGTCACTCAGCCGGTTGGCCCGGTACGACAGATACAGCGCCCCGTTGCTTTTCAGCAGCCGCTTCACGGCCGCAAAGAGTTCGGCAGGTGTCAGGGTATTTTCCGTTCGGGCGGTTTTCTCTTCATCAGTATGAAGGTCCTGTGCGTCCGGCGCGAAATACGGCGGATTGCAGACAATGACCGAAAACGGATCAGCACGGAATGCCCGCACGTCGGCACATACCACCGTCCCGTTTACTGCGTTGGCCTGCAGGTTTTCCTGCGCCAGACTGACAGCCTCTTTCAGAATATCAATCCCGGTCAGAGATGCCGGTTCATGCATGGCCGCATACAGCATCAGCACGCCCTGGTTGCAGCCGATGTCCAGGACGGTATCCCTGTGCTTCAGGCGCAGGAAACGGCCCAGCAGAACCGTATCCGTTGTCATATGGAACATGCCTTCCGCCTGCCGGATTGTATACGGGGTGCTGGGCAGGTAATCAATCCGGCTCATCGGTTTCCTCCACTTCCGGCTGGCTCAGTTCAAACCAGAACAGCGAGCCGCTGCCCAGGGTGCTGCTGACCCCGTACTTTGCCTTATGCGTGTCAAGGATTGCCTTGACAATCGCCAGGCCAAGACCGGTGCTTGTCATGCTGCGGGAGAAGGAACGGCTGGATTTCTGGTAACGGTCCCAGATGTACGGGAGTTCGCTCTCGGCAATACCTTCGCCTTCATCCTCGACTTCCACCCGGACGGTATAATCGTCTTTCGGCACCAGCCGGACATAAATATTCCTGCCGGCCGGCGTATGCTTGATCGCATTGCTCAGATAGTTGTTGATGACCTGGGCGATCTTGACTTCATCCGCGTAGACAATAATTCCTTCCGGAACCTCTTCCTGAATGGTCAGGCCGCTTTCTTCCAGCAGGGGTTCATAGCGGCGCACAACATCATGAATAATTTCGGAAATATCAAAATTTGACTGATGCAGCACATAGTTTCCGGACTGCATGCGGGACAGTTCACTCATATCCACGACCAGCCGGTCCAGGAAACCGGCCTCATCAATGATGACATCAAGATGTTCCTCCCGCTTTTTCGGGTCATCCCCGGAAATATCCTTGATCATTTCCGCGTAGGCCCGGATGCTGGTCAGCGGGGTTTTGATATCATGCGAGACATTGGCAATCAGGTCCTTGCGCAGCTCATCGATCTTGCTGAGCTGGTCCCGCGCCCCGTTCAGGGTCGCGGCCAGTTCCTTTGTCTCGGTATAGGATCCACCGTCAAATTCAGCTGAATAATCCGCATGGGCCAGTTTGTCGGCCTCCCGTCGCATGGACAGGATCGGCCGGGTCAGACCATCGGACAGCAGCCACGAAACGATAATCGAGAGGAACAGGATCACAACGGTATAGGTCAGATACTGCCGGGAGAAGAACCGGACAATCGAGTCAACCGGCTCAAGCGGCGAATTGACAAACAGATAATAATTGCCTAAAGTAGCCCGCACGATCTGCCCGTAGACCACCATATCCTGATTGGTCCGGGTATTGACCAGATTCAGGCTGACCTCCCCACCCTCGGCAATCAGATAGTCCCGCATGGCCGTACCGCTGTCCAGATTGACCGGTGAAGTGGCAATATCCTTGCGGTTGGCATGAAAAACACAGCCCGATCCCAGGCTGTCGGCGTCATAAACGGTTTTTCCGGCGTCATTGAAAATGACCACGCAGACATTGTTGTCTACCGTGACCTGCAGGGCCTTCGCGGCTGTCTCTGAATCCGGTATGCCGTCAATCAGGTACTGCCGGATATCCTGCGATACCTGCCGGACTGTATCGATTTTGTTTTCCCGGTAATAAGGTTTGATCAGCAGGAACTGCAGCAGACCAAGCATACCGACAATGCCCAGGGCAAAGACAAAATAGAACAGCAGCATGCGGAACCGGATGCCATGTCGATCAAGCTTCAAACTTATACCCCATTCCCCTGACGGTTACAATGTGATCCCGGTAAGGTCCCAGGTTGTGCCGCAGCATCTTGATATGTGTGTCGACAGTCCGGTCATCACCGAAATAGTCGTAATTCCATACTTCTTCAAGCAGTCTTGTACGCGAAAGCGCAATGTTGCGGTGCTCCACCATGAACAGCAGCAGATCCACTTCCTTCGGGGTCAGATTGGCCTTTTTCCCGTCCACCGTCACACTGCGGCCTTCGATATCGATCACCAGACCGTCCACGGTAAAGACCCGGTGCTCCGAGCGCCGTGAGCGGTCCAGCACAACTTTTACCCTGGCCATGAGTTCCTTTGGCGAAAACGGCTTGACGACATAATCGTCCACGCCGAGTTCAAATCCGAACAGTTTATCGTATTCCTCCTGCCGGGCACTCAGCATGATCACCGGCACCGGCTTCATCTTTTTTATCTGTTTGCAGGCGGAAAAACCATCCAGTTTCGGCATCATGATATCCAGGATAATGCAATCATAGTCATTGTCCCTGACTTTTTCCAAAGCTTCATAGCCATCCGCAGCCTCATCGGTTTCGTAACCGTTCAGATGGGCATATTCCCGGACAACTTCCCGGATATTCTTTTCATCATCGACAATCAGCACTCTGGTCATGCGGCACCGCCTTTCTGCCGGACTTCCACCGGGATGATCCGGTCCGCCAGAACCGAAGCATCATTTCCCATTCTACCATGAAAGCGGATAAACCTGCCTTTGATCAGGCCGGAGGCTGCCGTATCATACAGCTTCGGCATGACTGCCAGATCAAGTTCGCCGGTTTCATCGCTCAGTTTGACAAAGGCCATCATATCCCCTTTGCGGGTCCGGTGCTGATGGACATTCAGAATCTGTCCGAATCCTTCCACCTGGCCTGCCATTGCCCGAACAGCAGCCAGACTGGGCAGATCCACCCGCAGCTGCCGGCGCACCTCAATGATCGGATGCGGTCCCAGGGTAAAGCCAAGGGCCTCTTTTTCCATCTCTGCCAGCTGGAGCCGGTCATCCTGGCGGCGCACCACAGCCGGCCGGGAAACAAGGCCGAGATCAATTGTCGTGACACCGTTGCGTTCAATCCGGATCAGCTCGGCGTAACTGACCGCGTCATCCAGGGCCGCCGCCATGGTCGTACGGTTATAGCCGAATGCATCCAGCGCCCCGGCATAGATGAGGTTTTCCAGCATCTTGCGGGTTATCTTCATGGTCAAAGCCCGGGCAACAAAGTCAAAGAAATCATCAAACGGCTGTTTTTCCCGGGCCGCAATCAGATCCCGGGTCATGCGCAGACCAATCGACTTCACTGCCGTCAGCGGCATGCGGATTGCCCCGCCCTCCGCCAGATAGTGCTCCGTGCTTCTTGTTACATCCGGATACAGCACGTCAATACCGCGCCGGCGGCACTCTGTGACATACTGCATGGTCTTCGTATCATCCCCAATCACCCCGTCCAGCAGCGATGTATAGAACTCCATCGGGTAACGGCTCTTCAAATAGGCCATCTGATAGGCAATCAGGGCATAGGCCACAGCATGTGACTTGTTGAAGCCATAGCCGCCGAATTCATCAATGAGCCGGAAGAGTTCTTCGGCCTTCTCTTCCGTATACCCGTTTTTGACGCAGCCGCGGATAAAATCATTCCGCATGCCGGCCAGCTCGCTTTCCTTTTTCTTGGAAATCGCCTTGCGCAGCATATCGGCCCGGGCCAATGAGAAGCCGGCCGCGATCCGGGCTGTCAGCATGGCCTGTTCCTGATACATCATGACCCCGCAGGTCTCCTGCAGCACCGGTTCAAGTTCATCAGACGGATAACTGATATTCTCCGGATGGGCCCGGTTTTCCAGATACAGCGGGATACTCTTCATGGAAGCCGGCCGGAACAGGGCCAGGACAATGACGATATCATTGAATTCCCGCGGCTGTACTTTCCGCAGCAGATTCTTCATGCCGTCCGAATCAAGCTGGAAAACACCCAATGTATCGACATGGCTGAGCAGCTGATAGGTCTTCGTGTCATCCAGCGGGATATCCGCCAGCCGGAACGACAGGTTGTTTTCCTGTATTTTGCGCACGATCTCATCAATGATCGAAAGATTGCGCAGACCGAGGAAGTCGAATTTGATCAGGCCCCGTTCCTCAAGATATTCCATGGTGAACTGGCTGGTATACATGCCCTCGTCCAGCTGTGTCAGTGGGATGACCTTATCCAGGGCCAGCAAACTCATGATGATGCCGGCCGCGTGAATACTGGCATGGCGCGGCAGGCCCTCCAGCCGCAGGGCATAATGAAAGAGTTTCCTGTAGCGCTCTTCCGCACCGACAATCTGCGTCAGCCGCGGACTGCGCTGCAGGGCTTCGTTCAGCGTAATGCGCGGGGTATTGGGAATCATCTTCGCCAGCATGTCCGTATCCCGGACCGGTATGTTCATGACCCGGCCGATATCACGGATAACCTGCTTTGCCCCCAGCGTACCGAACGTAATGATATTGGCAATATGATCCCGGCCGTACTTCTGCACGACATAGTCGATGACTTCCTGGCGCCGGTTATCGGGAATATCCGTATCGATATCCGGCATGCTGATGCGGTCCGGATTCAGAAAACGCTCAAACAGCAGATTATACTGCAGCGGGTCAATCTGCGTAATCCCAAGGCAGTAGGAAACCAGCGAACCGGCCGCACTGCCCCTTCCCGGGCCGACATGGATGCCGCGGTGCCTTGCCTCACGGATGAAATCCCAGACAATCAGGAAGTAATCCTCGAAATGCATTTTTGTGATGACGGACAGTTCATACTGCAGACGCCGCAGGTATGCCTGCTCATCCCCGTGTTTTCTGCGTTTCTGCAGACCCGCCAGGCACAGCTGGGTCAGATACTGTTCACTGGTCAGGCCCCCGGGTACGGGAAAAGCCGGCAGACTGGTCAGCGGCAGTTTCAGATCCGCACTGCACTGGGCCGCAATTTCTTCGGTTCTGGCCAGATCGTCTTCGTCATAAAGATTCCGCATCTCCTCCGGTGAAAGCAGATACCGGCCGCTCAGCCGCAGCAGAGAACGGTCCTGCAGGGTCTTCTGCGTCCGGATTCCGGTCAGAATCTGATAGATTTCCTCATCTTCCTTCTGCAGATAATAGACTTTGTTCAGGGCCACTGTCGGGATGTTCAGAACCCGGCAGCACCGTTTCAGCAGCTGGTTCTTCATCCGCCACAGGGAAGCGTCCTGATAAGATATGGCCATATCAAACGGCGGCAGTTCCCGCTGCATCTCACGCAGCCGTTCCATGAGTTCATCCCGGTCTTCGGCAATCAGAGCCGAATCCGCATAGCCGCCTTCCCCGCAGGCAATCAGGAAACAGTGCGTGCAGGCCGCCAGTTCATCAGCAGTGCAGGGTCTTTGTTCGGTATTCATCACAGTGCTGAGCCGCATCAAAGCCGCATATCCGGCATTGTCCTTGGCCAGCAGATAGAACGGGATCACCTGTTCGTGATACAGGCAGTCCGCCTCCATGCCGAATAACGGCTTGATATGATATTTCCCGCAGGCCCGCTGAAAAGCAGCGCAGCCGTGCAGGACATTATGATCTGTCAGGGCCACTGCTCCATATCCCATGGAAGCCGCTGCCGCGGCCAGGGCTTCCACCCGGATTGTACTGTCCAGAAGCGAAAAACTGCTGCGGACTGAAAGGTGTGCAAACATACCTGTATTATATCTCATTGACGCTTCGCACGGCAGGCTGTACCAAATAAATATCACTTATGCTAAAATAGGACGGAAATCCCGAGGATTAAAAGATGAGTGAAAATTGGCATAACGAACATCCGGAGCAGCCGGAAAACGAAAATAAAAACTTCTTTGATGAAGGTACCGTGGAAGTTCCCGTCCATACACCGGATGATGCCACGACAAAGATCTATGAGGTTCCCCATGAAGCACCGGAGAAAACCGTGCAGAAGCACACCGAGCAGAAGAAAAAGCGGCGCCGGCACGGAGTCTTCGTCTTTTTCACATGCCTGCTGGTTGTCCTGGTACTGATCGAGATCATCGGCGGTGTCACCGGCCTGATTCTTGTCAACTCCATGCTGAAGGATTCACCGGAACTGCATGTTGATGACTTTGTCAGCCAGGAATCTTCCCTGATTTATGATGCCAACGGCAATGTCATCACTGAAATCGGTGTCTATTACCGGGAAAACGTGCCGTATGAGATGTGCCCGGAAAGCCTTGTGGATGCCTTCCTCGCGATTGAGGACAGCCGTTATTTCACCCACTTCGGCTTTGATATTCCCCGGTTTACCAAGGCGGCCCTGGAAAACCTGAAAAATCACAACTTCGGCCAGGGCGGTTCGACCTTCACCATGCAGCTCGTCAAGAATACCTACTTCTCCATCGATTCCATGGATGCCAGCAACACCGGTACCGAACGGACAAAATCCATTGAATACAAAGTACAGCAGATTGCCCTGGCCATCCAGCTTGACCAGCAGCTCAGCAAGAAGGAAATCTTCCAGCTGTATCTGAACAAGCTGAACTTCGGCGGCCGGATCCGTGGTGTGGAACGGGCTTCCACCTACTACTTCGGCAAACACTGCTATGAACTGAGCCTGCCGGAAAGTGCGATGCTGGCCGGCATCGTCAACCTGCCCAACGGCTACAACCCCTACTATCACCTCGATGACGCAGCCTACCGGCGCAACCAGGTGCTTGATGCCATGGCTTACCACGGCTACATTACTGCCGAGGAATGCGAGCTGGCTAAAAACATCAAAGTGGAAGACCTGCTGATCGGTGAGAACAGAGCTGCCGAGGGCAATTCCCGTTATCAGTCCTACATCGATGTTGCCCTGGACGAGGCAGAACGCCTGACGGGCGAAGATCCGACCATCCGCGGCATGGAAATCTATACGTACATGCAGCCGGCTGTCCAGCTGGAAATCGAAGCAATCCAGAATGAAGAGACCGCCGTTGCCTTCCCTGATGAACTCATGCAGGTGGCCATTATTTCCCTGGATAACCGCAACGGTGCCATCGTCGGCATCGGCGGCGGGCGCAACTATGACGGTGCGCGGCTTCTGAACCGGGCAACCATGAACTTCAAGCAGCCTGGTTCCTCCATCAAGCCGGTGCTCTCCTATGCCCTGGCGTACGAATACCTGGGTTATTCCCTGGATGAAATCCTGCTGGACAAGCCGATTACCTATCCGCAGGAATCCATGGTTCTGGTCAACGCCACCGGCAAGTATACCGGCGATGTCACGATCAAGGACGCGGTCGGTTCCTCATTGAATATCCCGGCCATCCTGACCCTGCAGCGGGTGGTTGATGCGGTCGGCCGCGACAAGGTGGTCAACTACCTGAACTCGATCGGTTTCACCCGGGTTACCAAAGACAACTTCCACCTCTCGTTCGCCATCGGCGGCACGCTGTTTGAAACTACAGTCAAGGAGCTGGCCGGAGCGCACGCCATGCTGATCAACGGCGGCGTATACAACGAGCCGCACACCATTGCCAGGATTGTCATGCAGGACGGCACGGAATACTATCCGCAGAACCAGAACCGGCAGGTTCTGAGCTCAGGCAGTGCCTGGCTGACCTGCCAGCTGATGGAAAACAACGTCAGCGGAACCTACTGGAATTATATGGATATCCTGCGCCGCAATTATCCTGTCTATGCAAAAACCGGAACCACCGACTGGGGCCGCGACGGTATCCCATATGGTATTCCTGTCGGCCAGATGAAGGACAAATGGATGGTAGCCAGCACATCGCACTACACCAACTGTGTCTGGGTCGGCTATGACATGGCCGTTGCCGGCAAGCAGACCTATTACACCAATTATAAGAGCCAGCTCAACATCCCCGGCAATATCAACCGGCTGCTGCTGAATGCGGAAGAAGGCCTGTCTGAAGAACTGCCGGAACCGGTCAAAAAACCGGAGGATGTTGTCGATGTCCGCTATGTATACGGCAGCTGGCCGCACGTCAGAGCTGAAGACTGGATGGATCCGGCCAACCTGATCACCTCCCAGGAATCCAAGGCCGGCCTGGAAGCCAAGCCGCTTATGAGTTCGGAGGAATTCCGGGCCAGCCTGAACACGGGCGGCGATGACAAGCTCGGCATCACAGCCACTTATGATCAATACGGCACCCTGCACGTTACCTGGGGCACCAATGGTGACTTCTGTGCCGGGGGCAAGCGCAATATTTCCCTGCATGATCAGTGGAACGATATCGACGAATGGGGCACCTGCCTGGTCGACCTGTCATGGCTGACCGGCATTGGCGGCGGTTCCTTCTGGGGCACCCTGTACCTTGACGGTTATGAAGCGGGGGCCTTCGGCAGTGACACAGGCCAGTTTGACGGCTATGTCACCGACCTCTGGGGTCAGGTCCAGGTCTGCGGCGGCGGGGACATGT
>JAFRHT010000062.1 GCA_017433125.1 Solobacterium sp. | reverse complement strand
TTCCCGGACATTCATTGTGTTGATTTCTTCTTCCGGGAAAGAGCGTTCTTCAATTTCCTTTACCAGATGCCCCTGTTCAGCCACCAGTTCACCGCCGAACCAGACCTGTTCCGGCTTCAGTTCTTCCAGATCCGCCAGCAGGTTGAAATCTGCCGCATAGCCCGGCGCAATCGCTCCGAGCCGTTCCAGTTTCGCCTCTCTGGCAGTATTGATGGTCATGCTGCGAATGGCCGTCACCGGGTCCGCCCCGGCTCTGATCAGATGCCTGGCCGTGTCATTGATATGTCCCAGCTTCAACAGGTCGCCCGCCTCCCGGTCATCCGTACACAGGCACAGCGTATCGAAGTACTTCGAATTCTTCACGCCGTCCCAGACAGCCTCGACATGGTGGCACATCGAGGAATCACAGGCATCCAGGTACATGCCGCTGCGGTATTTCTCCAGGGCTTCACCTGCTTCCGAGACTTCATGGTCTGTATACGGGCCACCAGTAACATACGCGGACAGGCCCCGGCCGGATACGCCCGGCGCATGGCCCTGCGCATACAGACCATGCTCGCGGGCTGCCTGCAGGATACCGAGCATCCGCTCATCCCCGTTCATGACCGCCAGGAAATCCATGACTTCCGCCAGCCCGGCAACCCGCTCCAGACCGGCCAGTGCGGCGATCTCATCAGCCTGGAAATCCGCCCCGCTGTATTCCATTCCCGGTACCGCGGGAACACAGGAAGGTATATCGATCAGCTGGCGCATCGGCAGGTCTGCCCCGCTGTCGTGCATGTACTTCACCCCGGGAATACCCATTACGTTGCCGACTTCATGCGGGTCCGTCAGCACTGTGGTTGTTCCGTGCGGGATGACAGCTTTGGCAAAATTACGCGGTGTCAGCATGCTGCTTTCAATATGCACATGGGCATCGATGAACCCCGGGACCATATACAGGCCATGACCGTCCACAGCAGTTTCCGCCTGTCCGTCCGGTGTTTCCGGATGCTGATACTGCACATGGGCGAAATATCCGTCCTTGATGAATACATTTGCCGGCAGGATCTCCCCGGTAAATACATTTACGACTCTGACATTGGTAATGACCGTATCACTCGGGATTTCTCCCAGCGATGCCTTCAGAAGCGTCCTGATATCTTTTGGGAACAGTTTCATAGCATATCCTCTCCGTTTTTTATTATCGTAACACGGAATCATCTTTTATAATTGCAGTGAGTATAAGGAGAAATAATCATGGAATATCCAAAAGTAGAACTGCACTGTCATCTCGACGGTGCTTTCCCGGACAGGCTGTTTGTCAGATACTGCCGTGAAGACGGCCTGGTACCGGCCGGCATGAGTGACGAAGAGTGGCTGGCCGACCATGTCATGAACGATACGATGACGCTTTCCGAATGCATGGGACTCTTCGGCCTGCTGACCGGGCTTTTGCAGACCGGTGAACGTCTGGAAGAGCTTGCCTATGAAGTCCTCATGGATATGTATGAAGCCGGCACAAGACTGGCGGAACTGCGGTTTTCCCCGCAGTCGCACATCAATCCGGAACTCACCATGGAAGATGCCGTCAAGGCTGTCCTGCGGGGCCGGCAGAGAGCCCTGGAAACACATCCGGATATGGTCTGCGGGATACTGTTATGCATGATGAATCTCGGCCAGAACCTCGGTACGGTTCTGAACAACACAAAAACCGTGGAGCTGGCAGCCGCCTATAAGGATCAGGGAGTTGTCGGCATTGACCTGGCCGGCGATGAAATTGCCACCCCGATTGAAAGCTATGCCGAGCAGTTTGCCCTGGCAAGAAAACTCGGGGTCCGCTATACCATCCATGCCGGGGAAGCCGGACCTGCATCCAACGTCAGCTTCGCGATCAGCCAGAACGGCGGCCGGATCGGCCATGGCATCCACGCTGCCGAGGATGACGCGGTATTGGACGCGCTGGTGCAGAACAATATCCTGTGTGAAGTTTCCGTCACTTCCAACGTTTATTCCCGCTGTGTGCCTTCGATCACCGAACACCCGATCCGCCGGATGTGGGACAAGGGCGTCATGATCAACATCAACACTGATGACCCCGGACTCATGGGCATCGACCTGAAACATGAATATGATGTGATCGCCGGCATGTTCGGCTTCACCGAAAGAGATTTCATTCTCTCCAATCTGTATTCGGCCAGAGCCTCTTTCTGTGAAGGGAAGGAAGACATCATCGCCGCTTTGACAAAGGCTCTGCACGAATGCGCCTGACCCTTTCCTTCTGATCTGCATACCAATAAAAAAACAGGAGAAAACAACATGATAGACCGCGCTGATGCGAATTACACCTGGGATACCATTCCCGAATTCACCGAAGAACTTGAAGGGGCAGAATCCTTCAGCAATGACGGCTCGGCCGTTTACCTTGAATACATTCCTGATGTTGTCTACAGCGTCAAGGACAATACGGAACTGCACCTGCAGATCATCCGGCCGACCCTGTATTTTGAGCCGGATAAAATCTTCCCGATCGTCGTCCTGATCAAGGGCAGTGCCTGGCTCAAGCAGGAAATGTACAAGGATATTCCGATGTTCGCGAAACTGGCAGAACGCGGCTTTGTGGTCGCTGTCATGGAATACCGGCACAGCGGCATCGCCACCTTCCCGGCCCAGAATATCGACGCCAAGAATGCCATCCGCTTCATGCGGGCCCACGCGGCAAAGTATTGCGGTGATCCGGACAATATTTTCCTGATGGGCGGTTCCTCCGGCGGCCATGTGGCTGTCATTACCGGCATGACCCTGGACAGTGACCTGTATGACGAGCCGGACAGTGATGTCTCTGCCGATATCCGCGGCATCATCGATATGTACGGGCCGATGGAAATGACCATCCCGTGCGCGTTCCCGATTAACACAACGCAGGGCAAACCCGGCACCCCGGAATACGCCCTGATCGGCTTCGACATGAACGAACATCCGGAAAAGATGGCCCCGCTGCTGGGAAAGACATACCTGGATCACGATTTCGCGCCGATGCTCATCATCCACGGCACCAAAGACAGGATGTGCAATTTTGAACAGACAAAGCGGTTCTACAATGACATGAAAGCAGCCGGCAAGGATGTGCGCCTGGTCATGATCAAGGGCGCGGATCACGGCGGC
>JAFRHT010000061.1 GCA_017433125.1 Solobacterium sp. | reverse complement strand
GCTGCCTCAAGCAGGCGGGAGGGTTCCCCCGGCTGGCCGTACCGGTCAGGCAGGCGCGCAGACGAGGTTCCCTGCAGCAGGCGCAGACCGCAGGCCACGGCAGCTGTGATAACAAAGATCAGGATGATCCGCTTCCATTTCATCATAATATTATTCAATCCGACGGCATTCAGTGTTTCCCGCAGTATAAGAAAACCAGGCAGAGGAAATATCCTTTGCCTGGTCCGGGACACCGGTGCCGCAGTTCAGGCAACCCGCGTCCGGAATTAATTTACTTCAGGCCGCGCCGGATCATTGTTTCTTCCACAAGGGCATAGTACTGGCCCATGTAATAGGCAAAGCCTTCTTCGCCGATTACGAACGGGTTCGGGACGCCGTTGACAATGCACCGGGCCAGCGCCTGCCGCTCCAGCCCGTTGTCCAGGGTCGGATGGGCGCACAGTTCCGCATCCACGTGCTGTTCCCGGCAGAGGGCAGTAAACCGGTCCAGGGATGCTTTGTAGGCATATGGATCAGAATCCGGCAGGAGTCCGGAACCGCCCCACATGCCGGCCATATGCTTTCTTCCTTCATCCCATACCGGCAGGATGAACGAGTAGCATCCCGCAGTATGTCCGGGGGTCAGCACCGTCATGATCTCCATGTCACCGAATTTCAGGATGCCGCCGTCTTCATAATAATGATCCATGTCATAGTCAATGACCGGCCACTTGTCCAGGGCCAGCGTCTTTGCCAGCACCGTATCCTCTTTTCCGAGATACAGCTCACACCCATAGTTCCGGCGGAACCAGTCTGCCTGGCCGTAGTGATCGAAATGTCCGTGGCTGATCAGGATTGCCTTCAGGTCATGAATATCCAGTCCCAGCTCCGCTATGCCCCGGACAATCGTATCCCGGGATTTGTCATCCGGTTCCATGCAGTCAATCAGCACAAAACCGTCACCCGTCTCAACCACATAACAGCCGACGATCACATTGCCGATAAACGATACATTGTCAAAGATCCGGGTAGCCGGCGGGGCGGTCCATTCAGATCCGAACGGCGGTTTGACACTTCTTGGGGTTCTCCACGATTTCATTTTCTTTCTCCTTCAGTCTGATTTTTATAGAAATACGAATTATCTCTGCCTTCGTCCACGGACGCGGCGAATTTCAGGGTGTCAAAGTGTCTGTGCAGCAGCACGGACGCTTCCGCGGCATCCCGGTGCAGTACAGCATCACGGATTGCCTCGTGTTCCTGAATCAGCGCGGGAATGCGCCTGGTTGTGCGGATTTCCAGGTTCCGCCAGCGCCGCAGATGAATGTATTCATCTTCCAGAAGTCTGTACAGGCTGGCCCGGCCGGCTTTTTCCAGCAGGATGCCGTGGAAGCGGTCATCGGCCCGGAAATACGCAGGCAGGTCCGCTTCCGCACCGGCAGAGGCTGTCTTCTGTTCCTCGATTGCCCCGGCCAGAAGTTCCGGAAGATCTCCCGGGTCTGTTTCCCGGATGATCGCGCTGACCGCTGCTGTTTCCACCGCTTCCCGCAGAAAGAGGATATCTTCAATCTGTTTCAGGTCGATCAGCGATACATATGACCCCCGGTGCGGATACACTTCCAGCAGGCCTTTTTCCTTCAGCCTGGAAAACGCATCCCGTACCATGTGCCGGCTGCATTTATACGCCGCGCACAGTTCATTCTCACTTAGGGCATCTCCGGGCATATACTCGAGTTCCGTAATCTTTTTCAGAAGATCCCGGTAAATTTCTTCGCCGGTGATCATCGTTGTTTCCTGCAGTCTGTTCATGCGATGAACCCCTGTCAGCCGATCCGGACAGTGTCCGTCGCTTCTCCGGCCGCTATCATCGCGTCGATCTGTTCCTGTGAATAGCCAAGCTGTGCCAGCACTTCACGGGTATCCTGGCCAAGGAAATGGGCGGGCCTGTACGCCGGAAGCTCCGTGTCCTGGAACATGACCGGTGTGCGCACCATGGTCCGCTTCATGCCGTTGGGGAATTCCACATCAGTCAGAATGTCGCTCGCATATGCCTGCTCGTCATGCAGGATTTCATCCCAGGTCTGGCAGACCGCATAGGGCAGGTCCGCTTTTTTCATCTGGGCAATCCAGTATTGGACATCATGGTTGGCAACTTCGGCGTTGAAGATCTCGTCCCATTCATCCAGATGCCCGTTGACCAGGTTGGTCTGCGGATAGAAACGCGGGTCATTAACCAGATCCTCCCGGCCGAGCGCATCCTTGACAAACCTGTTGAACAGCTTGTCATATGCCGGCAGCGAGAACATGAACCAGCGGCCGTCTGCCGTCTTCCGGGCAGAATTCAGCGGGTTGGTCAGTTCGGCCTTGCGGATCGGGTACTGGGTGGATGCATCGCCGTACTGGCTGGCAATGAGATACAGGGAAACATCCCATACCCCGCTGTGATACAGGCTGACAACCACCTTGTCACCCCGGCCGGTCTTCTCCGCCCGGTACAGCGCGGCAATCACCCCGGACGCCAGGCTCATCGCAACCTGGTGATCACCGAAACCGGCCAGCGGCAGCATTGGTTCGCTGTCCCGGTCATACAGGGTGCCCATCACGCCGGAATGGGCAAAATATGCTGTAAAGTCAAAACCCGGCAGATCCTTGTCAGGACCTTTTTCGCCATAGCCGGAAACAATCCCGTATACGAGTTTCGGATACTTTGCCTTGAGCGATTCGTAGTCAAGGGCTGCCCTTTCCAGTGCCGGCTGACGCCAGTTGGTCAGGAAAACATCACTCTGCGCAATCAGTTTTTCCAGTGCTTCCCGGCCCGCGGCGCTTTTTGTGTCCAGGGTGATGCAGCGCTTGCCGGTGTTCTCCAGGGTAAAACTCGTATCTTCGGCATCCCCGAACGGGCGGCCTTCATTGACCGCCGTGTAACGCAGATCATCCCCCCGGGGTCTTTCCACCTTGATGACATCAGCGCCGAGGTCAGCGAGATAGCGCGCACAGCAGGGTGCCGCAATGAACGTCGCCAGTTCCACAACCCGGACGCCCGCAAGGGGTCGGGTATTCATTTCTGTCATAATCAGTCCTCCATCATATCCCTGAATGTTTCAATGATCGTTGCGGCCTGTTCATGGTTTTCCATCTGCCTGTCCGTCTCTATGCTCACAAACGGCAGTCCGGCCGCCGTGCAGGCCCGGCGGATCAGCGGGTAATCAAACTCTTCCGGGTCACAGAACTTGGTAAGAATCATCAGCACGCCCCGTGCCCCGGCAGCCTTGGCAGTTTCCACCAGCGCTTCAACCCGTTTCTTTTCCGGATCATACAGCACTGAGCAGCAGTCCCGGGCGGAGAATTTCCGGGCCAGGGAGTACAGCGCGTCTTCACCGATGACGCTGTCTGTACGGTACTGGCGGCTTTCTGCCGCAACATCGTCCGCAACAATCTGCAGGCCGTTTTCGTCCAGAATCTTCAGCAGGCCGGGCGCGTCCGCCAGAATCCCGGTTACGGCAACCGGAATCTTTTTTTCATTTCCGGCACTGCTGTTCTTCAGTTCATCCAGGAGTTCCCGGCAGAGTCCGCAGTGTTCTTCCCGGCACAGAAACCAGGCGCTTTTGAAGATCGCTGAACGCTCCGCGGCTGTGATTTCCGGATGCGCTGCCAGTTCGGCAGAAACCTGCCGCATCAGTGCGTTATGTTCGTTGTAGAGTGCCATGGATTCTTTCAGGCGTTCCTCACTGAAAGAACTGCCGGTAATCTGTTCCAGGTCCCGGATGACCCGGCGGTATCCGGCCACCGTGAAATCCAATGCGTATTCCGGTTTCCGGTTCTGCGGATAGGTCATCGGGATAAACGGAATCTCCGGTACAGCATATTTCCAGTTCTCCCCCAGGACTTTCAGGGAGTCACACAGGCTCGGGACAAGGATTGCGCTGACCCCGTCATAAACGCCGCGCATGCCCAGTTCCGTGATGGACTGGACGATGGCGCACAGAAACGCCGGATAGTATTTCTTGGCTGCGTTGAGCTGCGTGTCGCCGCCCCAGGCCCCCATCGGCACCAGGCCCATCGAATGAATGATCTCTGCCGGGGTATAAACCGGGGCGGTCAGGACAATTTTCCGTCCTTCCGCAAGATACCGCTCTTTCAGGGCCTGCGGGTTCTCTGCCGCTGCCTGCATTTTTGCCAGAACATCACTGATCATTGTCAGGCCTCCTTCCGGGACTGCATGATTTCCGTCAGTCCCTGTACCCGGGTGTCATACTGCGCTTCCGAAAAGTTGCGCGGGTCTGCCTGGTCGCCGTCAAAACTGACAACCGGAATCTCACAGGCCGCGCCGATCTGGCGGCTCATCTCATTCATGAAGCCGCTCCACAGTTTGCAGGACCGGTTGGTGTGGACCAGCAGACCTTCCACATGATTGTCCTGACAGAGCCGGATCCGTTTATCCCGGGCATATTCCAGATTGATCGCATTGGGCACTTTTGCGTACGCCCTGCACATGCCGTCAAAATCCTCATAGATGAAACCGAACGCATCCGCGTAGATCGTTGTGACCATATTGATGCCCCGGTCCCGCAGACCGCGGGAAGTCACCCGCAGCCACGGCCAGCACGCGATACCCTCAAACATGATCCGGTGCTGTTCCTCGCCGCGGTAGGTGCTGATTCCTTTATTATGGTTTTCTTCGTATTCCTTCAGCAGTGTTTCCATTGCTTCGGCAGCTTCCGGTTTCCCGCGGGCCGTCACCATCACGGCCATATGATTCAGCAGGTCAAAGCCGTTGAACGGGGACGGCACATACCTGGCCATAGCCGTTGCGGCCAGCCAGGCCCGGCTTGTCCTGCCGGAGATTTCCATGACTTCCTGATAACGGTCCCAGCTCCATTTTTTTCCGGTTATCTTTTCCAGCTGCGCAATGGCATCCAGGAACTGATTCCGGATATATGCAGTTTCCGCGTCACTGACCTCATAGTCAGGATTAAAGGGGATATCAATCATGATCATCGGAATCTGCAGTTCCCGGGAAAGATTCTCATACCATTTGATCATGCAGCTGCAGATATTGCTGCAGCACAGGACATAATCCGGCAGCGGCATCGGCTGTTCTTCCGCTTCCGCCCCGGAAGCATATGCCAGGGAAATCCTTGCATAGGCGCAGATATCGTTGGAATATCCCATTCCTTCTGCAATTGAGCACATGCGTTCGCCGCCGCCCCTTGCCGCGATCCCAGCCGCCTGGTTTTCCGGATAGCATACATGCAGGCCCAGTGTTTCCGGTATTTCAACCGGGAAGTTGCTGGCGCACCAGCCGATCAGTTCCCCCCGTTTCTTCGCCTCAGCCACATCATCATATGCCTGCTTCGCAATCATATTCAGTTTGTACTTTGCTGAGGCAGGATCCGGGGCCGGACGTGGTTTTCTGACTTCTTCACTCATGTTCTTTTTCCTTTCCTGCTTTTTCCATCGCGTACAGTGCGGCCCCAAGGGCGCCGGCAAACTGGGCCAGCGGAGAATACAGGATTTCTGTACCCAGTTCCTCTTCCATTGCCCGGCGGACAGCCCCGTTGTTGGCAACACCGCCGCTCATGCATACCTTTTCTTCAACACCCATGCGGCGCACCAGGCCGGCAGTCCGGCTTGCGACAGACCCGCAGATTCCTTTTACAAGCGCCGGAATCTCCGCCCCGGCAGCGAGCTGTGAAATCACTTCCGACTCCGCAAATACCGTGCATGTGCTGGAGATCCGCAGCGTCTGCGTGGCTTTGGCGGCTTCCTGCTCCAGTTCCGAGACATCCATCTGCAGGATTCCTGCCATGACTTCAAGGAAGCGGCCGGTGCCGGCGGCGCATTTGTCGTTCATGACAAAATCCGTCATCCTGCCATGGCTGTCCAGACAGATGACTTTTGCGTCCTGACCACCGATATCAATGACCATGCGGACATCCGGAAACAGGAACGCGGAGCCTTTCGCGTGGCAGCTCAGTTCGCTGACCTGGCTGTCCGCTTCCGCATAGGTCCGCCGGCCGTATCCTGTTACCACCGTATAATCAATGTCTTCATCCTGCAGTCCGGCCGCCGCCAGAAGTTCCCTCTTAACCGCTGCCGGGCCGCTTGTGCCGATGCCGGCATGTACCAGGTGCTGTGCAAGTATTGCCTGTTCTTCGTTCATGAGCACGCCTTTGGACGTGGTTGAACCGATATCAATTCCCATAAAGACCATGTTCGTCACACCTTTTGTTTCTTCTTGTATACTTGTCGACAAGTATATACATAATATATCACGGCAGATAAATCGCTGCACAGCAGTATTCGTCCGGAAACGTTGATAAAGCAGAAGAAAAACACCGTTTCCGGTGTTCCTGAATGCTTATTTGTTTTCCTTCTCAGGCAGATAGAAGATCTGTTCACCATCCTTGGACAGCATGTAGTTGCCCCGGGCATAACTCTGAATGTAATCCGGATCCTCCAGCTTGGCCCGTTCGGTGGTCAGATAGACGTTTTCATCCAGCACTTCCTGGTAGCGTTCCTGAACTTCTTCGAGCTGCTGCCGCAGGGTCAGGGTTGTATAGACTTCCCGGCCGACCTGGAACAGCAGGAAACAGGAAAAGCCGATGGCGACGTAGCAGATCAGCTTCAGAAACGGCGTCATCCTGCGCTTTTTCTTCTTGTTTTTCTTTTTTGCGGTCTTTGCCGGTTTCGGTTCTGTCATATATCCCTCTTGTGTATTATCTATATATCATTTTTACCCGTACGGATCAAGAATCCTCCCCGGTTTCCGGCAGGACGGTTTCTTCGATAATCTCATACATGTCCTCAGTGTCCCGCTTCCGCCGCTGTTCTTCGGTGGAAAGCACCCGGACTTTCATCTGCCGGCGGCCGAACGTAATCGTAATGATATCCCCGGCATAAACTTCCTTCGCCGGTTTGACGATCCGGCCGTTCACCTCGATCCGCTGGTTTTCCGCCAGCTGCCGGGATACCGTGCGCCGTTTGAGGATCCGCGCGGCTTTCAGATATTTGTCCACTCTCATCTTTTTGCCTCCCGGGCGGTTTCAATCGCCCTGATCACCATGTTCAGGCTGTCTTTTGTCTTCGGCACGGACGCGATGATCCGGCTGTTGGTGTAACGCAGCGTGATGTCACGGGACAGTTTTGAATACAGCGAGAACAGTTTCACACCGTCCAGCTGCTGGGAGAAATCCTTCGCGAAGGTGATCTCACAGTGATCCCGCACTTCCCGGTAGCTGTCCACATCACCTTCGTTCAGCAGGATATCGAGCTGTTTCTTCTCAAACAGCCCCTCCACTTCCTCGGGCAGGCGGCCGTACTGGTCAATGACGTTCCGGCGGTACTGTTCCAGGGCATTCATACTGCCGAGCAGGTCGATCTGCTGGTACATGCTCAGCTTGTCATAGTCATCCGGGGCGAATTTATGCGGGATGTAACTCGTGCGGCCGACGTTGGCAAGCTTCTTTGTCTCCGGCTTCTTCCGGGGCTGCCCTTTGCGGGCGGCGATGGCTTCCTCCAGCATCTCCACATACATATCAATACCCACGGTATCGATGAAACCGGACTGGTTCGGCCCGAGCAGGTCACCGGCCCCGCGGATGGTCAGGTCCCGCATGGCGATCTTGTAGCCGCTGCCCAGGCGGGCAAACTCCTTGACAGCCTGCAGGCGTTTCGAGGCTGTCTCGCTGAGCTGGCGGCGCGGCGGGACCAGCAGGTAGGCATAGGCTACCCGGTCACTGCGCCCCACCCGGCCCTTGATCTGGTAGATCTGGGCCAGTCCGAAGTTCTGCGCGTTATCAATAAGAATCGTATTGGCATTGGGAATATCAATGCCGTTCTCGATGATGGTCGTGCAGACCAGCACGTTGAGTTCCCGGTTGACGAAGCTCATCATGACGTCTTCGATGGTTTCACGGTCCATCCGGCCGTGCACCACGCCGATGCTGGCGTCCGGCACCCGGTTCTGCAGGGTGCGGGCAACGTTGTAGATCTCATCGATGTTGTTGTACAGGTAGAACACCTGGCCGCCGCGCGAGAGCTCCTTTTCAATTGCGTCGCTGACCAGCCCGAGGTTCTTTTCAACCACATAGGTCTGGACGTTGTAGCGGTTGGCCGGCGGGGTTTCCAGCTGGGACAGCTGGCGGATGCCGACCAGCGACATCTGCAGCGTCCGCGGGATCGGGGTAGCGCTCAGCGTCAGCACATCGACGCTGTTTTTCATTTCCTTGATCTTTTCCTTGTGCTCCACCCCGAAGCGCTGTTCTTCATCCACGACAAGCAGCCCGAGGTCCTTGAACACAACGTCATTGGACAGGATCCGGTGGGTGCCGATGAGGATATCCACCCGGCCTTCCTTCAGGTCCTGCAGCGTCTGTTTCTGCATGGCCGGGGTGACAAAACGGTCCAAGCACCGGATGGTAAACGGGTAGTTTTCATAACGTTTCGAGAAGGTCCGGAAGTGCTGTTCGGCCAGGATGGTGGTCGGGCAGAGCACCGCGACCTGCTTGTTCTCCGCCGCCGCCTTGAATGACGCCCGGACGGCAATCTCCGTCTTGCCGAAGCCGACATCCCCGCAGACCAGCCGGTCCATGGGGCGGTCGCTTTCCATATCCTTCTTGACATCAATGACCGCCTGTTCCTGGTCCGGGGTGAGTTCATATTCAAACTCCCGCTCGAACTGCCGCTGCAGGTCACTGTCAGGCTGGAAGGCATGCCCGATGTTGTCTGTCCGCACGGCATAGAGTTCCACCAGGCGTTCGGCGATATTGTTCACGTTTTCTTCCAGGCGGGCCCGGGTCTTTTCCCATTCACCGCTGCCCAGCTTGTTCAGCCGCGGCACAACCCCTTCCCGGGACACGAACTTGCGCACCAGCCGGAACTGTTCCAGCGGCACGAGCAGCTCTGCGTTGCCGCGGTAGATGATCTTCAGGAAATCGCGGATGATCCCCCGGACTTCCCGGGTATCAATGCCGAGATACTGGCCCACCCCGTACTGGGCATGGACAACGTAATCACCCGGTTCCAGTTCCTCATAGCCCTGGATGACTTCGGCATTGCGGAATTTCTTTTCATAGCGGCCGGCATGGTGATGCACCTCAAACAGTTCCGCTGAAGTGACAACCGCCAGATCCCGGTCGGTCAGCCGGAAACCCTCAGCCAGCGGCCTGAGCATGATGTTGAGGCCTTCCTGCAGCGGCGTGGTCTCATCGGGGATCAGCGTATAGGGAATCTGGCCGTCCACACAGGCCGTCAGCACGCGCTCCGCTTCGTTTTCCCGCAGCAGCAGGGCTGTCCGCTTTTCCGGACCGTTCTGCAGCAGCCGCAGCAGTGTATGCAGGGGGTGATTGGGCAGGTGCACTTCCTCAATCCCCGAGATATTGTCCTCAAAGGGATCTTCTTCAATCAGCCGGCAGGTGCCGTGAACGCGCTGAAATTCATGCCACAGAGCATAACGTGGCAGTTTCTTGTCTTCCTGCACCATTTCCTGAATATACGCGGTTGTCTCCTCGATCAGCCGCCTGACATTTTCCTGGATGACCACCGGGTCTGAGTGGATCACCAGCGGATCGTCCATATAGGAAACCAGGGAGGCCGGCTGTTCCGTCAGCGTCATCCACGTATACAGGGACGGTTCACTGATCTGGTTTTCGATCAGGCTCAGTTCTGTTTCCGCCGCGGCCCGGAGCATCTCGCTGCCCCCGGCCAGCAGCCGTTCGCTTTCCTTCCGGACATGATCAATATCTGCCGGCGAGAACAGGATGTCACTGGCCGGCACAATCCGTACCTGGCCGGCCGGGACAATGGTTTTCTGGGTGCCGGCATCGAAAAAGCGGATGGAATCGATCTCATCATCAAAGAATTCCACCCGGACCGGCTGGTCATAGTTGATCGAGTAAATATCCACGATCCCGCCGCGGGCCGCGAAGCTCAGCGGCTGGTCGATATGTGCGGTCTGATAGTAGCCGCCCTGCCGCAGCCGCCGTTTCAG
>JAFRHT010000060.1 GCA_017433125.1 Solobacterium sp. | reverse complement strand
GCGTCATCCTGCTGGCGGTTTCCTATCAGTGGGTCTACTACATCCAGGAAGCCGCGGAATACGCGCTGATGCTGATGTTTGTCTTCCTGACGATGCATGCCTATGTCATTGCCGGTGAGAAGTACAGTTTTCTGACCACGCTGTACCTGGCTCTTATGAGCGGCGGGGCGGCCTACAGTCAGTATGGCTGTGTATTTGTCGTGGCCCCGCTGCTGATCATGCACATGGTGCGCATATTCCGCACCGGGGACAGGAAACAGGTCAGGAATCTGCTGGTCATCTACGGCCTCAGTGTGGTCCTGCTGGCTGCGCCGCTTTATATGTTCTATGCGAAGATCCAGCTTGGCAACCATCAGATCGGTGGTACGGATACCCTGCCGGTTGTATGGTCGGTCCAGGATTTCCTGACGAAACTGGGCGGTCTGTTTGTGTATATCTTCCTGCAGAGCGAACCGCGGGAAACACAGGCTTTCATGATCATGGGCGCGGTAATCCTGGTGCTTACGCTTCTGGCAATGGTTTCCGGCCGCAGGGACAGAAGTGTTTCAGATCTCTGCCTATGCCTGATTCTTGCGTATGGCCTGCATTACCTGCTGGTTGTCAGGCATATCTATGCCATGGTGCATGTCGGCATGAGTGCGGGCTTCTACTGCCGCTACAGTGTCTTCTGGATCTGTCTGTTTACCGTTACAATACCGCTGATCCTGTACGAACTGCTGAAGAACCTTGGCCAGAACGCAGCCGCGGCCGGGCTGGCTGTGATCACCCTGGCGGTTGGGGTTTTCTCGGTGCCGGGCATCTGGCGCAACTGGGAGAAGTCACACGACAATGAAATTGCCTGGACGTGGCTGGAGTGGAAGGGCTATGAACAGCCGACATATCTCTACGGGGTGGCGGAATACAGTTTTGACTACTTCATCCGTGACAAGGGCATCGAAGCGCCCCAGGTGGTCTATAACTGCTGGGAACAGATTGATGCCGGCAAAGTGCCGTCCCAGTTCTGGCTCTGGTATGCCGATTACGGCAAGGATCAGGCCATGTCGTTTGATGATATGTTTGCGGAACTGGACAAAAAGCTGACTCTGCGCGGGTATGCGGCCAACCGTGTCCTCGATTATCAGGGCATGGGAAAACTGATTTATTATTACAGAACGGGTGAATAACCGTCACCAGTTCAGTTCAGGACAGTCTGTATGATAGACTGAAGAAAAGACATGGAATGAGAGGGATACAGGTATGAGCAATATTGCACTGATTACAGCAGCAGGCACCGGAACACGGACCGGTCAGGACGTACCGAAGCAGTTTCTGAATGTGTTCGACAAACCGATCATCATCTATACCATGGAATGCTTCCAGAACCATCCCGATATTGACGCGATCTATGTCGCCTGTCTGGAGGGCTGGGAGGGCTTTATGCGGCTTTATGCCAGACAGTTCGGCATCACCAAGCTTAAAGGGATTGTATTGGGCGGCGATACCGGCCAGAAATCCATTGAGAATGTTCTGGATGTCATTCATCAGGAATGTGATCCGGATGATATCGTGCTGGTTCATGACGGGTCAAGGCCTTATCTGGAGCCGCAGATCATTACCGACTGCATCAATGTCTGCAAGGCCCATGGCAATGCCATTACAGCCATTGACTGCAAGGAAGCCATGCTGGTGACACCGGACAAGATCCAGTCTGTTGAAAGCATTGACCGGGAAACACTGTACCGGACCCAGACCCCGCATGCCATGCATCTGCAGGATATGGTCGATCTGCATGAGGAAGCCAAGGCAAAGGGAATTACCGGGTCGGTTGCGACATGCACGCTGCTGATTGAATGCGGCTATAAAGTCTGGTTCAACCATGGTTCGGACTTTAACTTCAAGATTACTTCAAGAGAAGACCTGCTCCTGTTCAAGGCACTGCTGTCAGCGGAGCCGATGGTCTGGCTGAAATAGAAAGAGACTGCCTATGAATGTATCGGAATATATTGTCAAATATCTGGAAGACCAGGGGATTGAGCATGCGTATGTCATTGTCGGCGGCGCTGCCCTCTGGATCTGCAAAGCCCTAAGCCGTTCGGAGAAACTGAAGTATACTTTCTGCAACCATGAACAGGCTGTGGTCATGGCGGCAGAGGGTTATGCCCGGGTTTCCGGCAGGCCGGGGCTGGCTTTTGTGACCAACGGCCCGGCCCTGACCAACACGATTACCGGCATGGCACAGGCCTATGTGGATTCTTCACCGGTCATCCTGATTACCGGCAATTCCAATTCAGCCCATGTGCATTACGAGCTGGATCATGATATCCGCCAGTACGGCACCCAGGATGTCAAGACCAGCCGGCTGATGGAACCGGTAACCAAAAAGCACTATCTTCTGGATGATCCGGCCCGGACCGCGGAAGTCATCGCCGATGCCTGGGAGACTGCCAAAGGCGGCAGACCGGGCCCGGTATGCATTGAAATCCCGATCAATATCCAGGGGGCAGACTGCCCGTGTGCCTACCCGCCGGTTTTTCCGAAAGAAGAGGATAAACTTCCTGCCGAAACAGTAAAACATGTACTGAAACAGCTGAAGCAGGCTGAACGGCCGCTGGTGCTGGCCGGGCAGGGAATCCGGCTGTCAGACAGTGTGGGGCTGTTCCATCAGTTTATAGAGAAACTCGACCTGCCGGTGGTGAATTCCCGTATGGGCATTGATACGATCGAATCTGACAGTCCGTATTTTGTCGGCCGCTGCGGCACCCATGGCAGCCGTCCGTCCCATTTCGCGATTGAAACCTGTGATGTCCTGCTGGTGCTGGGCAGCCACCTGGCCCCCAATACCACCGGGTACAACGTTGAAGTATTCTCCAGACAGTCCCATAAGATTCTGATTGAATGTGACCCGGCCGAACTGGACAAGTACGGGGTCAGGATCGATGAGCCGATCGAAGGGGATATACATGATTTTCTGACGCAGGCCTGTGCGTACCTGCAGGAAGAGGAATATCAGGCAGATCACGGGAAATGGGTGGCCTGCTGTGCCGACTGGAAGAAGCGGTATCCGGTCATGCTGGAAGAATACCGGAAAGATGACGTGATCAATTCGTATGACCTGGTTGATACGGTCAGCCGGCTGGCGGGTGAAAATGATATTGTCGCTGCAGATACCGGCAGTTCCTGCAGCATCGTTGCCCAGACCTGGCAGGTGAAAAAAGGCCAGCGGGTCTTTATCTCCGGCGGGCTTTCCGCCATGGGTTTCTGGGCCACATCGATCGGCCATGCCGAAGCGAACAGGCGCCGCAGCAATGTCATCTGCTTCACCGGTGACGGCAGCCTGCAGATGAATATACAGGAATTTGCGACCCTGGCCGCATATCGGATTCCGCTGAAGCTGTTTGTCCTGGCGAATGACGGGTATGAATTCATCCGCATGTCCCAGGGAGGCTATAATATCAACCCGCCGTTTGGGGCAAATATTGAAGACGGTGTACCCATCCCGCAGCTGCAGCGGGTAGCCGAAGCCTATGGGCTGAAGTACGTGCACTGTCATGACCGGAAGACCCTGGAAGAAGATGTCAGGGAAGTGCTGGCGGCGGATGAGCCGGTCATCTGCGAGGTGGATGTGGAAACCGGCATTGAGGTCAGGCCGCGTATCCGGTCCATTGCCAACCCGGACGGCACCTTCCGCATGCCGGCATACGAAAACCTGTATCCGTACCTGGATGAGGATGTCCTGGCTGAAGAATTGAAGAAGGCTTACGGGAAATGAGAAAAATCACACTTGAAGAACAGAAACAGCTGATGCTGGATATGCTGGTGAACTATACGGAGTTCTGTGACGCGCACGGCCTGAAGTATTTCCTGACCGGCGGCACGATGCTCGGGGCAGTACGGCATCATGGCTTTATTCCGTGGGATGATGATATTGATGTGGGCATGCCCCGGCATGATTACGAAGAGTTCATCCGGATTTATCCGGCCGAAAGAACGAATCCGGATTATGACTTCATGACATATCATGATGCCCCGGACCTTTATGTTTCCTCCGGCAAGTTCTATAACAATAAGACAATTCTGAAGGAGGCAGCCGACTCAGACCTGCAGATCGGTGTATATCTGGATGTTTTCCCCCTGGATAACGCCGGTGATACGCTGGATGATGCGAAAAAACTGTTTGAGGATACCATGGCGATCCGCCGGAAAATCGATGTGCAGAACTGGAAAATCATCAAGGAGAGAGCCTGGTATAAAAATGCTGTGATTGCGGCAATCAAAGCGGTATCACCCAAAGGCGTCAGGCCGAAACTGATCAGAGAGCTGGACGAAACCTGCATGCGGTTTGCCGGTGAAGCGATGACGGAATATGTCGGCTTTGTCTGTGCGGCCCACAACGGTCTGAAGGAAATTCTGAAACGAGAATGGTTTGACGAATATATCAAAGTTCCGTTTGAGCAGTATGAGTTCAAGATTCCCGCCTGCTGGCACGAGATCCTGACCGGCTTCTATAACGGAGATTATATGCAGCTGCCGCCGGAGGAAAAAAGAAAATCGCATCATGTCTATGATGCGGTCTGGATTGACTGATAGAGGGAAAGGTAAGCAGATATCATTGCCCGGTCACTGAATTGGCCGGCCCGCTTCCGGCAGTCATCACGTGAGAATGAACTGGCTTTGTACTGTGCCCTGATGCATTCGGCAAGGGCCTCTACATTGCCTTTTTCTATGACTGCCCCGGTTTTTTCATCCGGGATTTCGGGACTGCCCCCCGTGTTGTAGGTAATGACAGGGGTGCCGCAGGCCAGGGCTTCAATGTTGACGGTCGGGAATGTGTCCTCGTGCGTCGGATTGATGAACAGGGAAGTTTCGGAATACAGCCGGATCAGTTCTGCCTTGTCGGAAGTATGCTTGTACACCGTACAGTTCGGCAGTCCGGCAAACTGTTCGGCACCGCTGCCGATGATCGTTGTATGGATTTCCTTCGGGAGCAGCGGGATCAGCTTCATGATATCTTCCGCGCCTTTTTCCTTTGTCCACGTCCCGGCCACAAACAGAATGGAAAAATCCTTCCGGGCATCCGCCCCGGTATCGTGAAAATCCTGCAGGTCGATGCCGTTGTGAATAACCTGCAGCGGGTAATCACGGAGATAAGAGAAGCGTACAATATTGCCGAGCCAGGCCGAAGGCGTGACCACTGTCAGGCACGGGGTACCGGTAAAAGCCTCTTTTTTGCGCCGGTGGTTTTCGGGGATGTGCTGCTTGAACAAGGAGAACGGGTAACCCCACGGATAGGGGCAGCGGCGGCATTCTGTCCGGTACTGCGTGCAGTTCACATTTTCAAAATGCGGACAATAGCCGGTCATGCTCCAGCAGTCATGGAGGGTCCAGACAACCGGTATGCCGCTCTTTTTCAGATAGCTGAACAGCACCTCGATATTCAGGTAATAACCGTGCAGATTGTGCAGATGAATCACATCAGGCTGAAACGCTTCAATCCGCCGGATCAGTTTTTCGGTCTCGGCGCGGTTGGCAAACCCGTTATTATTGAAAAGGATCGTTCCCATGGCGGCAGCGGCATTGCCTGCGAATCCTGTCATTTTATATGTTTGAAAAGGAGCGTGGGAATTGCTGTATTCTTTCCGGCCGTAGCAGACCAGGGCCTCATCAGCCGATGATGCCAGTTTTTCCACGATCCGTCCGGTGGAGCCGAAACCGCACACTGAATTGATATAGCAGACTTTCATACTGCTATTTTCTCATGAATCAGCCGGAAACGAAGCAGAAATTGCAAACGGATTGCCGCAGATCAGCCGCTTTACTTGTCAAGACGGTGCGGTTTGGGGATAATACTAAGATGAAAAGGAAGGTAAACCGATGAGTTCTGGCGGGCAGAATTTCAGCAGACGTCTGAAAAGAAATGTATCCTGGATATTTTTCGGCAATGTGACCTACGCGCTGCTGCAGTTTCTGCTGAATCTTTATGTAGCCCGCATACTGTCACTGGAAGCCAAAGGCCTGGTTGACTATGCGGCTTCCTGGATCACGATGCTGACAGCGGTGGCGTCCCTGGGCTATAACGGCATGATCACCAGGGAAATGACCGAGCATGCCGACCGGCAGGGGGATTACCTCTGTTCCTGCATGGTGAGCTATGCCTTGACCGGCGTCCTGTGCATGGGAGTCCTGCAGGTAATTGTCCGGCTGATGAACCCGGGTGAGCCGCTCCTGTATCTGATCACATTGTGTCAGTCCACCTCAATTGTATTCAGTTCGCTGAATCTGTTTGTGTACTGGTACCGCTTCAGTGATCATGCGGATACGGCAGCCCTGCTGCGGCTACTGGCATTTGCGCTTTCGGCTTTATGGCGGGTAATTGCCTTGCGGCAGCCGGACGGCCTGATCCTCTATGTGGCCGGAACCGCGGCAGAAGCACTGATCTTCGGGGTGTTTCTCGGCATACTGTTTTTCCGCAGGTACAAAGGCTCTTTCCGGTATTCCCTGCAGATTGCGGTCAGTGTCCTGAAAAAGTCATATCCGTTCATTTTCGCCGGTATCCTCGGAACGATTTACGGACAGGCAGACCGGATCATGCTCAAATCCATGATCGGCCCGGACTCTGTCGCGTTATATTCGGCGGCAGCCATGCTTGCCGGAGCCCTGTCCATGATCCCCAGTTCACTGATTGAAGGTTTCCGGCCGGATATCATGGAATACAAATTCAGTGATGAAAAGCTGTACCTGAAAAGGTTCCGGCAACTGTATGCGGTGATTTTCTGGGCTTCGATTGCTTACTGCGTTTTCGTGACACTGTTTGCCAGGCCGATCATGATGCTGACATACGGTGAGAAATATGCCGGAGCGGTCGGTGCGCTTTCATTGATTGTCTGGTATACGGCTTTCTCCTATTTCGGTTCTGTGAACAACATGTATATGGTCGCAGAAAGCAAAAACCGCTGGGTTCAGATCATCACATTGATCGGCGCCGCGGGAAATATACTCCTCAATGCCGTTATGATTCCCCGCTGGGGGATTGCAGGGGCGGCTCTGGCTTCACTGCTGACCCAGGTCCTGGCCAACTTCATCATGATGTGGGTGATTCCCGACCTGCGTTCCGGCTTCTACAATATGATCCGCGGCATCGCCCTGCAGGATATCCGGTAATACGAAAAGACGGCTGAGGTCAGCCGTCATTTTTCAATACTGATACAGTGAGAATGTGCTGTTTTCGTAGAACGGGTAGGTACCGCAGTTGCTGACAAAGTAGTTTCCTCCCAGCCAGGTGCCGCCTTTGAATACAGTGTCGTAGAACAGGTCATTCCGGTTTACAACAACATAGTCAATCTGAGCTTCTTTCAGATAGGAACAGGCATTGGCATAATCGGCCGGCGGCAGTTTGTCATCCACCCAGTACCGGTTCGGATAGAAGATCAGATACAATTCCTTTTCAGCATCCGTCCATGGACCAATGTGATTATTTCTGCTGAAATAGTAGGATCCCCGGTTAAGCATGCTCTGGGTCAGCTTGTTGTTTGTGATGATTTTCGGCATGAGTTGCTGCTTGTAGCGCAGTGTATTGTCCAGCTGCACGATGATGTCATATTCATCTTCTGTCATTTTGTTGATGGCAGAATAGTTTTCAGGAGGAATGAAGCTACTGTGAAAGTAATTTGGCGTCAGCGGGTTTTCGAGCATCAAGAATCCACAGGCCAGCACCCCGGCAATACCGTATGTGATGCGCCGGTTCCCGATCCGGCTAAAGCACATATCCGCCAGGAGAACAAAGGTAAACGGGTTGATGATGATGTCGTAGGCCCGATAATAAACACTGGCAATGCGGTTGAGGAATGGGCAGCACAGGGGATTGAAAAATGCCAGGATCAGAATCAGGTCAAGCATGATGAATTCACTGTCATGCCGGACGGCTGCCGCCCCGGCAAGCATCGTTAGCACGAGCATACAGTAAAGAATCTTGATTGCCGGCTGTCCGGCAAACAGGAAATAGTTCAAGGTCATGTCGTAGTACTGGTTGGTACTGCCGAAGAATACCGACAGATCCATCAGCCTGCCGGTTGTTATAACCGACATTCCGTACATGGCGATAACTGTCAGTCCCAGCAGGATCCGGCGGCTGCGGTGGGTGGAGAACAATTTGCCAAGCGGTTTATCCATCAGGATCAGCGTCAGGCAGAATACTGCCGCAATCAGGCACCCGCGGGTTATATTGTCCAGGATGACAGCGAACAGATTGGCGGCCGGCATGAACAGCACCAGACCGTAATGCCTGAAGAGGTGGCTGTCCATGTCCATGAGGATAAAGAACAGGGCGTAGAGAAACAGAAAGGTGATAAAGGACGCGCTGGATGATGCGGCACAGGATGCCAGCAGGCTCAGGCTGAACATCCACCGGGATTCCTTCTGCCGGTCCGTGAAGTATTCATAAAGCCAGAAACAGGCAAAGCCGATCAGGGTCGTGCGGAGCGTGTTGCCGTAAAAACCGAAGACACTGGTAAAATACATTTTCTGATAGAAAAGCAGCCATGCCGAAAGGGCGAGGACAGCTGTCTGCACACGGTATTTTGCGGACTTTTCAACCCCCATCAAAAGCAGGGCGCAGGTCATCAGGAAAAACAGGTTCTGAAATGTCCAGACAAAGGCCGGCATCCGGTAGAACGTCACATGCAGCAGAAGACAGATCTTTTCGGTTACATACAGGAGTACCGAGGCCAGATAATAATATGACTGGAATCGATATTGCAGGATGATATCAACGCTTTCAATACCGTATAAAACGGAGGTTGTATTCAGCTGCCCGATACCGGCATTGTTGCAGACCAGATTAATGTAGGTAAGTGAATCGAAGCCATCCAGATCACCCAGGGTGGTCCGCCATGAGAAAGAAGTCAGATATACAACCGCAGCCACCAGGAAAAGCCATGCTTTCCAGTTGAATTCCCAGGGAATGCTTTTCAGATGTCTGCCGATGAATACCAGCGTTGCCAGGAAAAATAACCCGTATATGATCAGGATGGTTCTGAACAGACAGTTGGCGGCCGTCAGGATCCCGGTGGAAAGATAGGCAAAAGCCAGCCATACGATAAAGCCGGCCGGAAAGGAAAACAGTACCGGATTCTTTTTCAGGCGGTACATGACAGCCTGTCCGAAAATCTCGAAATAAACCGTCAGGATGACAGGAATCACAAAATAAACCATGTTTTTATTATAAGCGATAAGGGTGTGATTACGCGAGTTTCCGGCCGAGGTTGCGGGAATTTGCATGATGAGAGGGAAGTACTGTATGTTATGATTAACAACAGGAGGTGATCCCGTGAAAGGAATCATTCTGGCCGGCGGCAGCGGCACAAGATTATACCCTCTGACCAAGGTGACATCCAAGCAGCTCCTGCCTGTTTATGACAAACCGATGATTTATTATCCGCTGAGCACGCTGATGCTTGCCGGAATCAAAGATATTCTGATTATTTCCACACCGCATGACCTGCCTAATTTTGAGCGGCTGCTCAGGGACGGGTCCCAGTTCGGGGTGCACTTTTCCTATTGCGAACAGCCCAGCCCGGACGGCCTGGCCCAGGCATTTATCCTCGGTGAAGAGTTTATCGGGGACGACGATGTCTGCCTGATTCTGGGTGACAATATCTTTTACGGCAACCACTTCAGCGCCATGCTGAAGCAGGCGGCTGATAATACGGCAGTGAATAAGCATGCGACGGTGTTCGGCAAGTATGTCAATGATCCGGAACGGTACGGTGTGGCGGAATTCGATGAACAGGGCAGGGTTCTTTCCCTCGAAGAGAAGCCGGCGCAGCCGAAATCCAACTATGCCGTAACCGGCCTGTATTTCTATGACAACCGGGTGGTCGGATATGCCAAACAGCTTGTTCCGTCAGCCCGCGGGGAACTGGAAATCACCGATCTGAACAAAATTTATCTGGCCAACGGGGAACTGGATATGCAGGTGCTTGGCCGGGGTTTTGCCTATATGGATACCGGGACAATCGAGTCACTGGCCCAGACCAATGACTATGTCCGCCTCGTGGATGAAGTACAGGGGGTCAAGATCTCGGTGCCGGAGGAAATCGCCTACTATAACGGCTGGATCACAACGGAGCAACTGGCTGCGGCGGCCGAAGAATACGGCAAGAGTCCGTACGGTGAGCATCTGCGCAAGATTGCCCTGGGCCGCGTGCAGACAACCTACCAGAGAAAGGATTCCTGATCGTGCGGGTGATTTTTCTCGGATGCGGATATCTCGGTTATAACCTGAGCCGGCTTCTGTCGGCTGATTTTGCGGTAGAGATGTGGGGCATTGATTCACCCTATGTATCCCGGCAGAGTGATTTTCATTATGTCGATGTCTTCGATCAGGCTGCGATGGCGGCCATGGACATGCGGGATGCCGTTGTGGTTGATACGGTTGCCCTGGTTGCCAACAATGCCAGGGACAACAATGAAGTTGCGGCTTTATCACGTCTGCAGGAACAGTATGACCATCTGCTGTCTTCCCTGAAAGCCGGGGGCACCGGGCTCTTTGTCTTTTTCTCCAGCGGCGGCACCGTCTATGGGGAGATCGGGCACCCGGCGGAGGAAATCGATCCGCTTTCACCCCAGACACTTTATGCCCGTTCCAAGGTGCTGGAAGAGGAAATGATCCGTGCTTCCGGGATTCCATACCTGATCCTGCGGGTGGCCAATCCATACGGTGGATATCAGATTGCCGGCAAACGGCAGGGGGTCATCCCGGTCCTGATCCGCAAGGCTCTGACTGGGGAGACGTTTGAACTGTGGAACAGTGAGGACAGCCGGCGGGATTATATTTATATTGATGACCTGGCAGCGGCCATCAGGCTTTTGCTTAAAAACGATGTCAGAAATGAAACCGTCAATGTTTCGGCGGGCAGCGGTACATCCCTGCAGCAGCTGATGACTGCCGTTGAACAGGAGACAGGCAGCAGGCTTGAAATCATGCGCATGGTCAGTGATGTACCGGTGGTACAGGACAATGTGCTCAATATTGCGAAACTGAAACGGCTGACCGGCTTTGCGGCCCAGGTCTCGATTACGGAAGGGATCCGCCGGGAAACTGAGCGGATCAGGGAGGAGCTGAAATGAAAATACTTGTGACCGGAGGCGCGGGCTTCATCGGCGGGAATTATGTCCTGACCATGGTGAAAAAGCACCCGGAAGATGAATATGTCGTATTGGACGCACTGACTTATGCCGGCAATCTGGAAACCCTGAAAGATGTGGCCGGGGAACCGAACTTCCGCTTTGTCAAGGGGGATATACGTGACCGTGAACTGATCGACGGACTGTTCGCGGAAGAACAGTTTGATGTTGTGATCAACTTTGCGGCTGAGACGCATGTCGACCGCTCGGTGGAAGATCCCGGGATCTTTGTGACGACAAATATCATCGGTATGCAGAATCTGATGGATGCCTGCCGGAAGTACAATACCGGCCGCTTCCACCAGGTATCAACTGATGAAGTGTACGGTGATCTGCCGCTGGACCGGCCGGACCTGCTGTTCCGGGAAGACACACCGATTCACACATCTTCCCCGTATTCCGCATCCAAAGCCGGTGCTGACCTGCTGGCCCTTGCCTATCACAGGACGTTTGGCCTGCCAGTGACAATCAGCCGCTGTTCCAATAACTACGGGCCGTATCATTTCCCGGAAAAGCTGATTCCGCTGATGATCTCGAGAGCCCTGGCAGATGAGTCCCTGCCGGTATACGGCAACGGCGCTAATGTCCGTGACTGGCTGTATGTCACCGACCACTGCAACGCGATTGACATGATCATCCGCAGGGGCAGGGTCGGCGAAGTTTACAATATCGGCGGTCATAACGAAAAAACTAATCTGGAAGTTGTAAAGACAATCCTGAAGGCACTGGACAAGCCGGAATCGCTGATCCACTTTGTCAAGGACCGTCCGGGTCATGACCTGCGTTACGCGATGGACCCGACGAAAATTGAGACTGAGCTTGGCTGGAAACCGGAATACACATTTGATACAGGCATTCAGAAAACAATTGAGTGGTATCTGAACAACCGTGAATGGTGGGAGAACATCATCAGCGGTGACTATCAAAACTATTATGAAAGGATGTACAGGGACAGACAATGAGCTATGACGTGATTATTGCCGGAGCAGGGTTTGCCGGCAGTACAGCCGCCCGGGTGCTGGCTGATGCAGGGAAAAAAGTGCTGATTCTGGAAAAGCGGAATCACATCGGCGGCAACGCTTATGACTGGACGGATGAAAACGATGTACTCCGGCATGAATACGGACCGCATATTTTTCATACGAATTCTGAAAAAGCAATTGAATTTCTGTCCCGGTTTACAGACTGGTATACCTATGAACACCGGGTTCTCGGGTACATCAAGGGGAAGCTGGTGCCGATCCCGTTTTACCTGACATCCATTGAAAAACTGTTTGATGAAGACAGGGCAGAACACCTCAAGCAGGTGCTGATTGCCAGTTACGGGGCTGATCACAAAATACCGATTCTGGAACTGCGGGAGAACTGG